>JBOHXO010000220.1:0-4923 GCA_050737475.1 Chthoniobacterales bacterium | reverse complement strand
AAAAATCAGAACGGCATGGAGCCGAAGCTCCATGCCGTTCCTTGGTGCGGGTTCCGCCAATTACTATCAGCGGAGACGTAGCAATAGTCCTCCGCCGAGCCGTTGGATATAATTATTTTTAGGTCGTTTGCAGGCTTATAAAATGCCTCTGTTGGCCAGAAGCGTTTTGAGCCGTTCACCGAAAGTTCGGTGGCTTGCGGTTGGCAAAAAAGTGGTTGCGCTACCCGCGATGGCACGTAAGGTCCGCGCTCCCTTTTTGGCCGTATGATTAAAAGCACAACTCTCCTCACCGCCGTCGTATTATTTGCCCTGACCATGGTCTGCATGGCCTCGCGACCGCACGAAACCGACATCGCCGGCCCCCGCATCGCCGGCGTGAAGACGACCGCCTATTCCGACAATCCTTCCGACAATGGAATCTATGGTTCGCAGAACGCCCTCGGCACGGAATTGAAGTCCGGTCACGTGACGAGCGCGGCGGCCGATTGGTCGCGTTATCCGGTGGGCACGCGGTTCCGCATTGTCGAGACCGGCCAGGAATACATCGTGGATGATTATGGCAGTGCGCTGGTGGGCACGGGCACGATTGATCTCTACAAGACGAGCGATGCCGCGGTGGACCGCTGGGGCGTGCGCCGCGTGACGATCGAGATCATCGAATGGGGCTCGCCCGAGCGCAGCCTGCGCATTCTCAAGGAGCGCGGCAAAATGCGCCACGTCCGTGAGATGGTGGAAGCGCTGCAGGAGCAGGGCGCGGTATAGGCGGTTTTCGCTGCGACAGCGAACTTGCGCGTTGCGCGCGGCTGCATATGCTCGACGCCGCATGAGTAGAATTCTGGTCGCTGGCGGCGCGGGCTACATCGGTAGTATTTGCGTCGAGGAGCTTTTGAACGCCGGTCACAAGGTCGGCGTGTTCGACAATTTGAGCGAGGGGCACCGCAAGGCGCTGGACCCGCGAGCCCGGTTTTTCCAGGGGGACCTGGCCGATCCGGCGGTGATCAAACTCGCACTCGCCGAATACAAGCCCGATGCGGTGATGCATTTCGCCGCGAGCGCGCTGGTCGGCGAGTCCATGACCAAGCCGGAAAAATATTTCCAGAACAACGTCTGCAACGGCCTGAACCTGCTCAACGCCATGCACGAGGCCGGCGTGAACCGGCTCGTCTTTTCCTCGACGTGCGCGACGTTCGGCATTCCCGACCGCGTGCCGATTGACGAAACGCTGCCGCAAAATCCGATCAACCCCTACGGCGAGTCGAAGCTGATCTTCGAAAAAATCCTGCGCTGGTATGGCGAGATCCACGGGCTCACGTTCGTCGCGCTGCGCTATTTCAACGCCGCCGGCGCGTCGGAGCGGTTCGGCGAGGACCATCGCATCGAGACACACATCATTCCAAACGTCATCAAGGTCGCGCTCGGGCAGAAGCAGGCCGCCGAGATTTTTGGCACGGACTACGAGACGCCCGACGGCACCTGCATCCGCGACTATATCCACATCCTCGACCTCGCGCAGGCGCACATGCTCGCGCTCGAGGCGCCGAAGAGCGGGTTCTACAATCTCGGCACCGGCGGCGGCACCTCGGTGAAGGAAATCATTGATATCTGCCGCGAGGTTTCCGGCCGCGACATCCCTGCGATCGAGCGCCCGCGCCGCGCCGGCGACCCGCCGCGCCTCATTGCCGGCTCGGATAAAATCCAGCGCGAGCTCGGCTGGAAGCCGAAGCACCAGGACATCCGCCGCATCATTGAGAGCGCCTGGGCATGGCACGTGAAGTATCCCACGGGATACGGGGATTAGTGGAAAGGTTGCAGGGTTGATGAGTTGCAGAGCGCGCCTCCGGACCTCTTTCTCATTTCAACGCCTCAACTCTTTAACTAAAATCTTGCGCGCCATACGTCGCTCTCTAGCCTCACGGGCTTGATGAAGTCGTTGCGGTTGGGAATCCTAGTTGTGCTGTTGCTGCCTGTGGGCGGATTGTGGGCGCAATTTGGCAGCAGCTTCGGCGACGTGCCGGTGGACATCACCACTGATCCCATCGAGGGCGAGACGCGGTTCGAGAATGGCGTGGCCATTGCCGAGAACGGCGTCCAGATCCACTACAACGACGTCAGCATCTACAGCGACTACGCTGAATATAATCCCGACACGCGCGATGTATTGCTCATCGGCAACATCCGCATCTACACCGAGGACAACGTCTTCACCGGCCAGCGCGCGCTCTATAATCTCGAGAGCAAGCAGGTGCGCGCGCTGGAGTTCACCGGCCAGTATTCGCCGCTCAAGTTCCGCGCCATGAGCCTGCAGGCGCCGTCGCTGCACCAGTTCAACGTCCGCAACGCCGACCTCACCGTGGACGATTCGTCCGAGCCGGGCTTCCACGTCCGCGCGCGCTCCGTGCGCATCTACCCCGACAGCCGCGTCGTCTTCTCGAATTCAACGGTCTACATCGGCCAGCTCCCCGTCTTCTGGTTCCCGTATCTCTTCGCGTTCACGAACAACACCGGCTTCGAAATCCGCCCCGGCTACGACTCGAACTGGGGCTACTACATCCTCACCGGCTACAACTTTCCCATCGGCAAGGGCAGCAGCATCATCGCCACCGCGAAGGCCGACTACCGCACGGAACTCGGCCCCGGCTTCGGCCTCGACGCGGTCTTCGACTTCGGCAAGGACGATCGCAGCTACGGCACCTTCAAGAGCTACTACGCCTACGACACCGACCCCAGCTACCGCTTCGCGCCCGGCGAGCCCGCAGGCACCGACGACCACGATCGCTACCGCATCAGCTTCCAGAACCGCCTCTTCCTCACCGACGACATCTACGCCACGTTCGACATCAGCAAGCTCAGCGACATCGATTTCCTCGAGGACTACTTCCCGAACGAATTCCGCGTGGACCCGCAGCCCGACAACTACATCTCGCTCACGAAGTGGAACGAATTTTACACGCTCACGCTGCTCACGCGCTGGCAGATGAACGATTTCTACGAGGTCACCGAGCGCCTGCCCGAGCTCACGCTCAACTTCAAGCAGCACCGCCTCTTCGACTCGCCGATTTTCTACGACGGAACGAACAGCCTCGGCTACCTGCGCCGCGCATTCCCCGATGGCAACGGCGGCAACACGATCTTCCCGAACTACGACTCCACGCGCTTCGACACGTTCCACCAATTCTCGTATCCGAAAACCTACTTCGGATGGCTCTCGCTCATCCCGAAGGTCGGCATCCGCGGCACCTACTACAGCAAGACCGGCCACATCGTCCCCGCGCTCAACGACCAGCAGCAGAATCAGATCAATAATTTGATGGAGCGTGCGCAAAACAACCGCACGAATGCCGCCGAGGCAGGTGCCATGATCTCCGGCCTGCAGAACCAGCTCAACGGCGTCACCGATCCCGTCACCCGCGCGAAACTCCAGGCCCGCATCGAGTCGCTCACGAACAGCCAGAAGAGCCAGCTCGCCAACGCGGACAGCCTCGACGCACAGGCGGCAGCCATCGAGGGCGGCACGTTCAAGGGCGCCGAGCTCGAGAGCGGCGGCGGCACGTTCCGCCCCATCGTGAATTTCGGAATCGAGGGATCGTTCAAGCTCTCCCGCAAATACGAATGGATGCAGTCGCGCCTCCTCGGCCTCGATGGCGTGCTCCACACGATGCAGCCATATTTTAATTACAGCTACGTCTACAACGCCGGCAAGGACCGCAGCGACATCCTGCAGTTCGACCGCGTCGTGCCCGCCACCGAGCCCCTCCCGCTCGACTTCCCCGAGTTCGTCGCCGTGGACTCGATTGACAACTGGAGCATCCTCCGCATGGGCGTGCGCAACCGCCTCACCACCCGCCGCGGCGACGACAACTGGGAGTGGTTCATGCTCGATTCGTTCCTCGATCTCAACTTCCAGAATCCCTACATTGACAACGATTCGGGCACCGTCTCGAACGTCGTCAACCGCCTCGAATTCCGCCCCGTCAACTGGGCCTCGCTCCGCATGGACGCGCAACTCCCGGTCACCGACGACGGTTTCACCGACGTGAATACCTCGGTCCTCTTCATGCCGTGGAAGGATCTGCTGCTCCAGGTCAGCGACCGCTATTTGGAAAACGATCCGTTCTTCCAGGATAGCAATCAGGTCTCCGGCTACATCTATTACCAGGTCACCTCAAACTGGGGCGTCAGCGCGCAGGCCACCTACGAAGCCGAGGATCACCTGCTCCTGCTCCAGCGTTATTTGATCAATCGTGATCTCTCCTCGTGGATCGTTTCCGTCGGCGGCGAAGTCCGCAACAACAAGGGCGGGGGCAGTGGCAGCAACAGCAGCAACGACGACCAGACCGACTACGGAATCATCTTCAGCATGACATTGAAGGATGCGCCGCAAGTCACGCTGCCGCTCGCCATTGATCAGGCGACCAGTCCGCTCGGCGGAGATGGCGGCGCCTCGAATTAATTCATTCAACAGTCGTAAGTAACAGCAATATGAAACTCTGCATCATCGGTTCCGGCTATGTCGGATTGGTCTCGGGTGCCTGCTTCGCGGAAGTCGGCCATCACGTCATCTGCGTGGACAACGACGCTCGAAAGGTCGAAATGCTCCGCGCCGGCGGCATCCCCATTTACGAGCCCGGCCTGGAGGAAATCGTCAAGCGCAACGTCGCCTCCGGCAGGCTCTCATTCACCACCAGCACCGAGGAGGGCGTTGACGGCTCCGAGGTCGTGTTCATCGCCGTGCCCACACCGCCGCAGCCCGATGGCAGCGTGGATCTTTCCTACATCGAAAAAGTCGCGCGCGACATCGCCGGCGTGCTCAAGGAATACCGCGTCATCGTGGACAAGAGCACCGTTCCCGTGAAGACCGGCGAAAAAGTCGCCGACACCATCCGCCGCTACAACAAGGCTGGCGCGGATTTCGACGTCGTCAGC
>JBOHXO010000219.1:0-3783 GCA_050737475.1 Chthoniobacterales bacterium | reverse complement strand
GCCTGGAAATCGGCAAGCACGAGGAAGGGATCGCTGTGAATGAGGTTGTCGCGAAGCATGTTGAGCGCGCCGGGCGGCTCGTTGGGCGTGAAATAGTTTGAGCCGACCCAGTCCACGACGGCCTTGAGTTCCTCGTTCGCTTCGTAGACCGCCTGCGGCTTGTAGCCTTTTTTCCAAAGGGCCGCGACGTCCTCGACCGTGAGGCCGAAGATGAAGATATTTTCCGCGCCGACTTCCTCCATGATCTCGACGTTGGCGCCATCGAGGGTGCCGATGGTGAGCGCGCCATTGAGCGAGAGTTTCATGTTGCCGGTGCCGGAGGCTTCCTTGCCGGCGGTGGAGATTTGCTCCGACAAATCGGCGGCGGGGACGATGCGCTGCGCGAGCGAGACGCGGTAGTTCGGCAGGAAGACGACCTTCAATTTGCCGTTGATGCGGGTGTCGGCGTTGATGGTGGCGCCGACGGCGTTGATCGCCTTGATGATGCACTTGGCCATGTCGTAGCCGGGCGCCGCCTTTGCTGCGAAGACGAACACGCGCGGCACGATATCGAGGTCCGGATTTTGAAGCAGCCTGCGGTAGAGCGCGAGGATGTGGAGCAGGTTGAGGTGCTGGCGCTTGTATTCGTGCAGGCGCTTGATCTGCACGTCGAAGAGCGCGTCGGGGCTGACCACGACGCCGCATTGCTCCTCGATGATCTTCGCGAGGTGGATCTTGTTCTCGCGCTTGACGGCCATGAAGTCCTTTTGGAATTGCGGGTCGTCCGCGAAGGGCTCGAGCCCGCGGAGCTTGTCGAGGTCGCGTTCCCAGCCGTGGCCGATCTTCGACGTGATGAGGTTGCTGAGGCCTTCGTTGCACGAGAGCAGCCAGCGGCGCGGCGTGATGCCGTTGGTCTTGTTGTTGATCTTGCCGGGGTAGAGCGCGTCGAACTCGGGGAAGAGATCGCTCTTGAGCAATTTCGTGTGGAGCGCGGCGACGCCGTTCACGGAATGGCTGCCGACCACGGCGAGGTGCGCCATGCGGACCATCTGCGTGCGGCCTTCCTCGATGATGGAGAGGTGGCGTTTCTTTTCGCTGTCGCCGGGCCATTTGGCCTCCACCTCGTCGAGGAACTTTTTGTTGATCTCGAAAATGATCTGGAGATGGCGCGGGATGACTTTCTGAAACAGGCCGACGCTCCATTTCTCGAGCGCTTCGGGCAGGAGGGTGTGGTTCGTGTAGCCGAAGGTGCGCGTGACGATGGACCACGACTGCTCCCACGACAGGCCGTGCACGTCGAACAGCAGGCGCATGAGCTCGGCGACGGCGATGGCGGGATGCGTATCGTTGAGCTGGACGGCGACCTTGTCGGGAAAGGTATTCCAGTCCGTGTTGAGCTGGAGGAAGCGACGGATGATGTCCTTGAGCGAGCAACTGACGAAGAAATACTGCTGGATGAGGCGCAGCTCCTTGCCGCTCTCGGTGGAGTCGTTCGGATAAAGGACCTTCGAGATGGTCTCGCTCTTGTTCTTGTCGGCGACGGCTTCGTCGTAACCGCCGCGGTTGAAGGCGGCGAAGTCGAAGTCGGCGGAGGCCTTGGATTCCCACAGGCGGAGGTAATTCACGGTCTGCGTGCCGAAGCCGGGGACGGGAATGTCGTAGGGGACGCCGAGGAGTTTTTTGGTGCCGGTCCAGCTCGGGACGTAGTTGCCGCGGTCGTCGAAGACGTTTTCCACGTGGCCGTAGAGCTCGATTTCCGCGGTGTGCTCGGGGCGGACAATTTCCCATGGCGTGCCGTAGGTCATCCATGCGTCGGGCAGCTCGATCTGGTAGCCGTTGCGGAACTCCTGCTTGAACAGGCCGTATTGATAATGGATGCCGTAGCCGAGCGCGGGCAGGTCGAGCGTGGCGAGGGAGTCGAGGAAGCAGGCCGCGAGGCGCCCGAGGCCGCCGTTGCCGAGGCCCATGTCGTATTCCTCGTCGCGGAGCGCGTCGGGATCGAGGCCCATTTCGCGGAGGGCCTGTTCCATTTGCTCGTGGATGCCGGCGCTGTGGAGCGTGTTCGAAAACAGGCGGCCCATGAGGAACTCGAGCGAGAGGTAGTAGAGGCGCTTGGGGTTCGTCTCGTAGTATTTCGACATCGTCGCGATCATGCGCTTGATGACGACGCTGAGGGCGGCCTTCGAACTGGCGAGCCACCAGTCGCGCTGCGTGGCGGTGGCCGTGTCGCGCGCGAACGTGAAGGTGAGCTGGTTGTGAACGGCGATCTTGAGGCCGGCGGACGTTTGATCGAGTTCCGGGTGCAAATCTGAGGACATGAGCTTTTGGGTTGGAGGTGTCAGTAAAGCAAGATGCGCACCATGACTATGAAGTTCGCCGGGGCCAAGCCGTTGTTAGTGAAGGATTCGCCATTTGGTTGCACAGATATCACTTGCGAAATGCAATTTGTGGCCGACCGTGCCGCAACCTTAACCGCACATCCCCCCCGATGAGAGCACAGGCTGCCTTCCTGTTTGCCGTATTGATCCTCGCCGATGCGCGAGCCGCCGATCCTGTCTTCGTGACGGCCGCGCGCCGCGACAACGAAGCGTGGTTTTTCTTCAACAATCCGCCGCTGGTGCAGCGCTACGATTTGAAGCTACGTCAGTGGCTGGCGCCGGTGACGCTCCCTCTTGCGCAAGGGGAGTCGGTCCTGACCGCCGCCGTGAGTCTCGAGAAGATCTATGTTGCTGTCGGCACCACCACCGGGGCGGGGGCTGCCATCCGGGTCTTTAACACCGATGGATCGGACGGGAAGGCCCTCAATTCCGTGCGCTGGAAGGCCAGTGCGCTTTATTTGGACGGGGACCTGCTGATCGCGGTGGCCCCCGCCGATTACAACCGGCAGCTTTTTTCGCAGATCAATATTTTCGATCGCGCTTCCGGTGAGCGGTTGAGCGAATTTTCGTCCTATTCGCCGATCACGGCGGTGAGCGTCATCCCGGCACTGGGTCGCATTGTCGGCCACAATGCCGAACTGCGGAACCTCAACTACATGGATTACAATCGGCAGGGCGCGCGGACGGATCTCAGCAAGGCTTCCTATCCGGGCAGCACACCGCCTTTCCGCATGTGGACGGTCGGGACTGGAAGCGACGCGAGGCTGGTGGATTCCAATGGCTATGTCTTTTCAGCCAACCTGAATCCGTTGGGAAGGCTGGGGCAGGAGGTTGGTGCGATTGACCGAATGGTGGACGGCTCATTCGTTATCTCGCGGACGCTGATTGGCTACCAGATCGCACGTTATTCAGCGGGGCTTGAGTTTGTGGCGCAGGCGACGCTTCCGTTCCGTGCCTCAAATGTCTGGATTTGCGGCGATTACGCTCTGGCATTTGGTCAGAACGCGAAGCTGGCGACGGGATTTGAGGTTCAGGTCGTGGCGCTCAGTTCGTTGACGCCGCCCGTTCCTCCACCTGCGACACCGGCTCCGATCCTTGCGACACCGGTGCTCACGAGCGCAGTTGTGGGTGTGGATGGGGCCGTGACGCTGACATGGGAGCCCGTTGCAAACGCGGTGGCCTACCAGATCGAACGGACCAGTGATCCCGAAGCCGGCAACTATTGGCTCTCCATCGCAAGGGTCGCCGATGGCGCGTTGACGTTTACCGACACCCATACGGAACCCGGAGCGAAATATTTCTACCACGTGGTCGCTGCAAGCGCAGACGGAACGGGCTCCAGGGAGAGCAACAATATCCAGGTTTCCATTCCCGAATCGCCCGGGGATTCGACACCCACTCCGCCGCCCACGGAGCCGGACAACAG
>JBOHXO010000218.1:0-10096 GCA_050737475.1 Chthoniobacterales bacterium | reverse complement strand
CGTCTCGGCAATGGGCCTCAGGCTGATCTCACGCTGGATGGCGATCAGCGCGCCGAAGCCCTTGCCCGCAAGATCGAACACGGTGTCCGTCAGCTCCTCGATCGTCTCGCGATCTTCGAATGCCGAGCCGAAGAACCTGTGGCTGCCGAGCTCCGTGAGCGCCCTCCGCAATTCCGGCTGGAAAATCACGACAAGCGCAATGGCAAGAAAGACGGAAAAACTTCGCAGGAGCCACCCGATGACCACGAGGTTGAGGAGCTGCGAAATGAGCGTAAGCGTGATGACGACCAATGCGAGGCCGATGAGGATGCGGGCGCCACGCGTGCCGCGGAGATATTTATAAATGTAATACAGCGCGACCGAGAGAATCAGAATCTCGATGGGCGCGGTCTTCCAGTTTTCGCGGATGAATTCCCAGACAGCCTCCATGCTCAAACTCCCTGGAGGATGGCTTCGGTCATGCGCAGCGCGTCGCGGTGCGGTCGTGGATCGTGAACCCGGAAAATTCGCGCACCCAGCTCGCGGCACATGCTGGTGAACGCCACTCCGGGCCAGAAGCGCTCTTCAGGTTTTTCCGGATTCAAAAATGACTTTCGCGAAACTCCGATGAGCACCGGGCGCCCGGCGACGTCAAACGCGGCGCACTCGCGAAGAAGTTTGCGGTTGTGCGCGGGCGTCTTTCCGAAACCGATACCTGGATCCAGTGCCATCCGCATGGGGTCAATGCCGCAGGCTACCGCCGCCTCAAAACGCTGTCGAAGAAAATCCCGGACTTCCGCGACGACATCGTCGTATTGCGGGTCGAGCTGCATCGTCTGCGGCGTGCCGCGCATGTGCATGAGCACGATGCCGGCGCCGGTCTCGTCGGCGACGCGCATCATGCCGGGATCGCCGGACAGCGCCGTAATGTCGTTGATGATGTCCGCGCCCGCTTCCACGGCTGCCGCCGCCACGCGTGCCTTGCAGGTATCAATCGAGATAAGCACATCCGACGCACAGCGGATTCGCATGATCACGGGAATCACGCGCGCCAGTTCCTCCTCCTCCGACACGGGCACAGCACCGGGGCGGCTGGATTCGCCGCCAATATCAATGATGTCCGCGCCCGTCGCAGCCATGTCCAGCGCATGCCGGCAGGCATGGTCGGGATTCATAAAATCCCCGCCGTCGGAAAATGAATCCGGCGTGGCGTTCAACACGCCCATGATGGCGCCCTTGCGAGTGAGATCGAGAGTCCGGCGACGTGTCTTCCAGACAGGCATTTATTTGCCGCGTTTTTTTCCGGGCGGGCCCAGGCGGATGGCTGCGGACCGGCCGTGCGCGTCGAGGCCCTCGATCTCGCTGAATGTCTGGAGGTAGGGCAGGGACTTGCGCAGCGACTCCTCGTCGAATCGCACGATGCTCGTGCGGCGCTGAAATTGATCGACGGTGAGGCCCGCAAAGGATTTTCCGCCGCCGCCCGTTGGCAACTCGTGGCTTGGTCCCGCGAGAAAATCGCCGCCGACGATGGGCGAAATGCCGTCAAGAAAAATTGCGCCGGTCGTATTCAATTCACGTGAGACGTCGCCCGGATTTTTGGTCGCAATGGAAACGTGTTCGGACGCGTAGGCATTTGCCAGTGCGATGGCTTCGTCGAGATCGCGCACCTGCACGAGAAGGGAGTGTTTAAGTGCTTCTGCGAGCAGGTCGGGACGCGCGGATTGGGCAGCCTGAGCGCGGACGGAATCCGCCACGGCATCGAGCAATTTCGCGGATGGAGTGAGCAGGATGGCTTCACTGCCATGGCCGTGCTCGGCTTGGGCGAGAAGATCCGCGGCAACCCAATCGGGATTCGCGGACTCGTCGGCGATTACGAGCACCTCACTTGGGCCGGGCAGCAGATCAATGGCGCAGCGTCCGACGGCCTGACGTTTTGCTTCCACGACGTAGGCATTGCCGGGTCCGAAAAGTTTTGCGACGGGGGCGATGGTCTTTGTGCCGAGTGCGAGTGCGGCGATCGCCTGCGCGCCGCCGACACGATAAATCTCCGTCACTCCGCACAAGCTGAGAGCGGCGAGCAGGGCCGGATGAATGCTTCCGTCCTTTGCGGCGGGAGTGGTGACGACGATTTCAGGCACCCCTGCGGTTTGCGCAAGTGTGCAGGTCATGATGGCGCTCGAGACCAGCGGCGCAGTTCCGCCTGGGACGTAGATTCCCACGCGTCGAAAAGCATCGAATCGCTCGCCGACGATAGCGCCCTGCTTGTTTTTCATGAACCAGCTCTGCCGCAGGCTGGCCTTTGCGAAGGCTGTGACATTGGCGCGCGCTGCCTGTATCGCTTTGCGCGTCTTTGCGGGGAGAGTCTTTACGGCGCCAGCGATTTCCTTGTCGTTCACGCGGAGTTTTGCGGGCGTCAGTTTTGGGCCGCCGAATTTTTCGGTGAAATGAATCAGTGCGCGGTCGCCGTCTTTTTCGACGGCGGCGAGAACTCCGGCGACGGTTTGTTGCACCGCGGGATCAGGCGCGCAGCGGCGGTCGAGCGCGCGGAGGTTTTTTTCGTATCCTTTTTCGGTGCAGCGAATGATGCGCATTTCGGTGAATTAAAAGTTTTTGTCTGCTTCGCGAAGCGCGAGATAGACGCGTTCCAATGCATCGGGCAGGAGGCGTGTACCGCCGATCACGGGCATGAAATTCGAGTCGCCATCCCAGCGAGGCACGATGTGGAAATGCAGATGTTCCGCGCATCCCGCGCCGCCCGCGGATCCGAGATTCACGCCGACATTAAAGCCCTGCGCCTTCACGACCGTGCGCAGTAAATTCTGGGCGTGGATGCAGAGTTGCCAGATTTCGAGGGATTCCTGTTCGTTCAAATCCTCCATGCCGCCGACGACGCGGTAGGGCACCGCCATCATGTGACCCACGGTGTAGGGGTAGCGGTTCAACATGAGGAAGCTGGCCTTGCGACGCGCTACGACGAAGTGCGTTGCGTCGTCGGTGGCATTTGCGGCGGCGAGCAGGAAATCGCGCGGTGAATCCGCCGGGCGCTGGAAATATTCCACGCGCCACGGCGACCACAGCGTTTCGAGATGATCCTTGGGAAAGCCTTCGCTCATGACGCAGCAAACCTACCATCCGGAGATAACGCGTCGAGCACGGCGCGCGCAGCCCTGGTGCTGGCTCCCTCGCCATGGAGCGTGGCGACGACCGCGGCGAGTTCCGCGGAAAGTTTTTCGCGTGCGGCCGGGTCGTTGAGCAGGCGCAGGGCTTCTCCCGCGAGCGCGGTCGGTGTCGCGGCATCCTGGATGAATTCCCGCACGACCGTGCGGCCGGCGAGGATGTTGACGATGCCGAGATGGTTGATTTTGACGAGCCGTCTGCCGACTTCGAACGTGAGCCAGGCCGTCTTGTAAACGAGCGCGTAGGGCAGGCCGAAGCAGGCCGCTTCAAGGGTCGCCGTGCCGGAGCAGACGATGCCGGTGCCGGCGCGTTGCATGAGTTCGTGTGCGCTTCCGGCGCGGATTTCGATTGGGAAACCGCCGGCAAGTTCGCGCATTTGAACCGCGTGCGGTTCGCTGGCCGCGGATGCCTCGAAGCGGACATCGGGTCTTGCGGCGGCGACGCGTTTCGCGGCTTCGATCATTGCGGGAAAAATCCGCCGCACCTCGCGTTCACGACTGCCGGGGAACAGGCCAAGCAGATTTGCGTCGCGCTCGACACGCATGCGGTCGTTTGCCATCTGCTCGACGATGGGATGACCGACGAATTCCGTGCGCAGTCCGGATTCTTCGTAGAGCGGTTTCTCGAACGGGAAAATGCAAAGCATCAGGTCGAGGTATTTCGCCATCTTCGGGATTCTTCCGCGGTTCCATGCCCAGACTTGGGGGCTGACGTAGTAGAGAATGCGGAGTTTCGGCAGGCGCGCTCGCAGAGCCTTTGCGAGGCGCAGGTTGAAACCGGGATAATCCACAAGCAGCACGGCGTCGGGATTCAGACGCGCGATGTCGGAAAGCATGCGGTGAAATTTTGCGCGAAAATATCCGTAGTGCTTGAGCACATCCCAGAGGCCGAGCACGCCGGCCTCGGCGATCCAATTGTCGAACGGCTGCGCTGCGAGCGGCTGCATTTTCGGACCGCCAGCACCGACGAATTCCACGCCGGCGTCGAGCATGTGAATGGCTCGCATCAACTCCGCCGAGCGCGCGTCTCCGCTTGCTTCGCCGGCGACGATCCAGATGCGCTTCTTCACCGCGGGTTACGCCGACGGGCGCAGAAGATTCAGGATGCCCGGCAGTTTGACGTCCGGCCGTTCGAGACCTTTGCGCGGATCAGCGGCTTCGATCTGTCGTGTGATTTCGAGCGCGATGTCGAGCGCGTCGGCCGCGGCCTGGCCCGAAACCTTGGGCTGCAGTCCGTCGCGCGCGCAGGCGATGAACGACTCGAGCTGGTTTCTCAACGGCTCGCCCTTGATGACGGCAACGCCTTCGCGAACGATTTTTCCGTCCTCGACGCGATAGATCACGCCGTCCTGCTTTTGATAATCGAGCGAGAGGTAGGCGTCCTCCTGGAACACGCGAATCTTGCGCAGCTTGTCCATGCTGATGCGACTGGCGGTGACATTGGCCACGCATCCATTCTCGAAACGAAAGCGCACGTTTGCGATATCCTCGCCCTTGCTGATCACCGAGACGCCCACGGGGTCCATGCTCACGATCGGTGAGCGCACGAGGTGCAGGATGATTTCGATGTCGTGGATCATCACGTCGAGCACGACGCCGATGTCCATGCTACGATTCGGATAGGGCGACAGTCGCGTGACTTCGAGGAAGCGGGGGTTCTTCAGCTTCGACTCCAGCGCCTGCAGCGCGGGATTGAATCGCTCGATGTGGCCGACCTGCAGCACGCAGCCGCGCTCCTGCGCGAGTTCCGCGAGCAGGCGGGCGTGGTGGGGATTGTCCGCGATTGGCTTCTCGACGAGGAGATGTTTGCCGCGCTCGAGAAGGGGTTTGCCGATTTCGTAATGCGTGACCGTCGGAGTGCAAACGGTCGCCGCGTCCACCATGTCGGCGAATTCCTCGAGCGAGCGCGCAACCGGCACGCGAAATTTTTTCCCGGCCGCCTCGGCTGCGGCGAGGTTCGCGTCATAGACGGCGGCGAGTTCGCAACCTTCCAGCTCGGAATACACGCGCACATGGTTCATGCCCATGCTGCCGGTGCCGACCACGCCGGCTCGAATCGTTTTCATGACTTTACTCCAAACAAAGTGATTTTGTTGCGCTCGGCGCTGGCGCAGACCTGCTCGCGATCGAGCAGAATCACGGTGCCTGCCTCGGCGACAATGCCGGTGAGGCCTGCCTTCGCAGCGGTTTCGACGGTCTGTTCGCCGATTACAGGAACATCGAAGCGCAAGTCCTGGTTCGGCTTCGAGACTTTGACAACGAGTCCGCCGCCACGCCCGACGCGACCGGCGCGCTCGATGGCTTCGTTCGTTCCTTCGAATGCCTCGACGGCGAGGACGGTGCCGTTTTTGACGACGACCGTCTGTCCAATGTCGAGGCGGCTGGTTTCCTTCGCGATGCGCATGCCGAAAGCGGCGTCCTCGATTTCGCGGTCCTTCAATTTCGGTCCGGCGATATGGCCTTCGGTGGCGATCTGGTCCTCGAGAAAGGTGGTCGCCGGCAAAAGATTGACGCCAATTTTTGCGAGGGCGTCGCCGATGGCACCGAAGAGCGATTCCGCGTTGCGTTCCTTGATCGTGGCGATGAGGAGCAACGCTTTTACGTCCGGGCGCAGGTCGAAGAGATTTTTGGGCGCGATCTGGCCGGCCATGATTGCTCCGGTTGCCCCGGAGTTTTTGGCGGCGTCGAGCAACTTGCCGAGCTGGCCGACGCGCATCCATGTGACTTCGTCGCCGAGGACGGCGATGTCTTCGCGGGTTTCGCCCTGAAATGCGGCGATGGAAATATGTGAGACACCGGCCTTGCGCGCCGCCCGAATGACGAGACCGGGATAGTGGCCGCTGCCGGCAATGAGAAAAAGCCTGTCCAAGATGCGGCAATCGTCGCAAAAGTCCGTCCGGCTTGTCGAGACCCTGCGCCCGTGCGCGGGAGCATTTCCAAAAACTCAGGCCGGCTGTGCCGCCTTTGCATGGGCGTAGGTGATCGTGGCGAGGAGCAGCGTCCAGAAGGCCATTGCGACCGCCCAGATCGGAATCTGCAATCCGGCGGGCATCGCATAGATCACGCAAATGATCGGAACCCAGAGCACCCAGTTCGGGATGAGGACGGGGACAATTCGATCGCGGTAAAAGGCCTTGTCGAGTTGCGGCAGGCGGTAGCCGGCGTGCTTCCAGGCATAGGCGATGGTCACCATCGGTGCGCTGACGACGGGCGTGAACACCAGCATGTCGAACGCCACCTTCGACGCAACGGTTGCGAAGTCCGCCCCGTTGCCGAACATCACGCCCTGCAGGCGATAAAACGCATCCACGAGAATTCCGAACGCGCCCCAGAACAGGACGCCGAACGCAAGTGAGGAGGCATTGTCGCGACGGAATCTTCCGCCCTGGAAAAAGATGATCCGGAGGGCTTCGGGCAGCACTCCGGAGGCGATGGCGCCGGCGAGGAATGAATAGGCGTAGCCGTAGTGCATCTTCATGAGCGCGATTTTTTCGAAGACGTCGCGCACGGTGGGCGAAAGCCACCAGCCGAGGAGCATGGCGACAAGCAGGGCCTGGAGAACGAGACCGGGAATGAGGTTTCGTCGCGCGGCGGCGAGCCCGGCCCGTAGATGCGTGCCGATCATGGCCGCTCGATGAACAGCATGCCCGCGCGGCGGCGACAATGGGCGCCACCCGGGAGATTCACTTTTGCCACTTTTGCTTCCGGGGCAAGCAGGCTCCGCACGAGCTCCACCATTTCGAATGTGGGCTGGAAGTTTTGCAATGCGAGCCAGCGGCGGAGCGTGCGGCGGATGAGCGCGAGAGGGCGTGTTTTCAATGTGCTGACGGGGAGGTGATCGAATTGTGCGTCGCTCGAAGCCGCGATTTCCATCCAGTCGTCCTCAGCTTCGAAAATTTGCGCAGCGCGCAGGATGGCAGCGCCGAAGGAGTCTCCCATGGATTCGCGGATGGCAGGGATCACGCGATGGCGGAGTTTGTTGCGTGTGGCGGCGAGTTCGCTGTTCGTGGCGTCCTCGCGGAATTTGATTCTATGCTGTGCGATGAATGCGTGGATTTCCGCGCGGCGGATTCCAAGCATTGGGCGAAGAAGCTCGAGACGTGTGCGTCCGATGGTGAGTTCCGATTTTCCGCTCATTCCCGCGAGGCCGGCGGCGCCGGAGCCGCGCAGGAAATTGAAGAGACAGGTTTCGATCTGGTCGTCGGCGTGATGCGCGAGGAAGACGGTGGTGCAGCGCTCGCGACGCGCGCATTGGGCGAAGAAGACGTGACGGAGTTCGCGTGCGGCGAGTTCGATGGAGATGACACGCGAGGCGGCGTAGGATTTGACGTCGGCGTGGCCAATTGTGCAGGGACGGCCGAGTTTTTTGGCGAGGCGCGCGACGAAACTGGCGTCGGCTTTCGAGGCGCGGCCGCGGAGTTGATGATCGAGGTGGACGACGGTGAGCTTGCGGAAGCCGAGGGCGTGCAGGCCGTGGAGCAGGGCGACGGAATCGCGTCCGCCGGAGACGGCGACGAGCGCACGGCGGGATTTGGCGCCGTGGTGCGCGGCGAGCTTCGCGAGGAACGGATCAGCCGATGCGGTCTTTTCCAAAATACCGGTGAAGCGGTTCGGGCAGGAGCACGGTGCCGTCGGGCTGGAGGCCGCTTTCGAGGAGGGCGACGTAGAGGCGGGCGAGGGCGGTGCCGGAGCCGTTGAGGGTGTGGCAGAATTTGTTTTTTCCGTCGGCGTCCTTGTAGCGGAGGTTCATGCGGCGGGCCTGGTAGTCGCCGAAGTTCGAGCAACTGGAGACTTCGAGGTAGGCCTGCTGGCCGGGAGCCCAGACTTCGATGTCGTAGGTTTTTTGCGAGCCGAAGCCGATGTCGCCGGTGCAGAGCTCGATGACGCGGTAGTGGAGGCCGAGGAGTTGGAGCACTCGCTCGGCATCGGCGGTGAGGGATTCGAGTTCGGCGTCGGAATTTTCGGGCGTGGTGATCTTGACGAGTTCGACCTTGTCGAACTGGTGCATGCGGATGAGGCCGCGCGTGCCGAGGCCGGCGGAGCCTGCCTCGCGGCGGAAGCACGGGGTGTAGGCGGCGTATTTTTTGGGAAGCTCGGCGAGGGTTTTGATTTCGCCGTTGTCGAGGTTGGTGACGGGGACCTCGGCGGTGGGCACGAGATAGAGGTCGTCCTCACCGCAGTGGTAGAGCTGGTCGGCGAACTTCGGGAGTTGCGACGTGCCGGTGAGCATGTCCGGGCGCACGAGGAGTGGAGGGAGGATTTCGAGGTAGCCGTGCTCCGCGGTGTGAAGATCGAGCAGGAAACTGATGAGGGCGCGTTCGAGTTTTGCGCCGGCGCCGGTGTAGACGACGAAGCCGCTGCCGCTGATTTTTGCGGCGAGCTCGAAGTTGAAGAGGCCGAGGCGCCCGCCGATGGCGATGTGGTCCTCGCTGCGGGCGAGTGCGGGCTTCGTGCCCCATTCGCGCAGGACGGGATTGGCTGCGGCGTCGGCGCCGACGGGCGTGGTGGGCGACGGGAGATTGGGAATATTGAGGAGGAGCGTGCGCTGTTTCTCGTCGAGTTCGGTGGCGGCGCGGTTGAGCGCGTCCATGCGGTCGCCGAAGGATTTGACCTCGGCCTCGATGGCGGAGGAATCCTGGCCCTTTGCGCGGAGGCCGCCGATTTCCTTGCTGAGCCGCTTGCGGTCGGCCTGGAGTTGCTGGAGCTCGGTTTCGCTGCGGCGGCGTTCGGCGTCGATGGCGAGCACGGCGTCGACTTCGGCGGAGAGATCGCTGCCACGGCTGGCGAGGCGCGATTTGACGTCGTCGGGTTGTTCGCGAATGAGGCGGATGTCGAGCATGATGAGTTGGACAGAATTAACAGAATTGACGGAATTGGAATCCTAGGAATTTTGTAAATTCTGTTAATTCTGTCTCATGCCCGCTCAGTTTCGCGATTATTACCAGACGCTTGGCGTGCCGAAGACGGCGAGCCAGGACGAGATCAAGAGCGCCTTCCGCAAACTTGCGCGGAAGTTTCATCCGGACACGGCCGAAGACAAGAAGACGGCCGAGGAGAAATTCAAGGAGGTCAACGAGGCGTATGAGGTGCTTGGCGATCCTGAGAAGCGGCGCAAATACGACGAGCTCGGCCCGAACTGGGAGCATGGCGCACCGCCGCCGGGAGGTGGCTGGCAACAGGCCGGCGGCCGCGGCGCGGGCGGATTCGAATATGGGGACGGGGTGGATTTCGAATTTGGCGGGACGGGGTTCAGCGATTTTTTCGAGCAGATGTTCGGTGCGCGCCGTTCGGGATTTTCACGCGGGGGATTTGCAAATGCGCCACAGCGCGGCAGCGACATCGAGGCGGACATTCTCGTGAGCATCGAAGAGGCGTTTCAGGGATCGTCGAGGCGGATTTCGTTTCGGCGCAGTGATTCGCCTCAACCGCAGACTTACACGGTGAAAATTCCGAAAGGCGTGCGTGAGGGGCAACGCATCAGGCTGGCGGGTCAGGGGGGATCCGGAGCGGGCGGCGGCGGAGCGGGGGATTTGTATCTGCGCGTGAAATTTCAAAAGCATCCGGACTACGAGATCGAGGGCAGCGACCTGATCCGGCAGGTGGCCGTGCCGGTGACGACGTGCGTGGTGGGCGGCGCGGTGGAGCTCGAAACGCTCGAAGGGACGGCGAAGCTGCGGATTCCTCCGCTCACGCAGGCAGGCAAGCGATTCCGGCTACCCGGGCATGGACTGCCCAAGCCGGGCGGCGGGCGGGGGGATCTTTATGCGGTCGTGTCCGTGGCGCTGCCGACCCATCTCACCGAGAGCGAGAGGGCGCTTTGGGAGAAGCTGGCGAAGGACGGGGGCTAGGCTGACCTGAACTTTTCAGGATGGAGAGAGAAAGGGAAACCATGGAGGGTCTCCATTATTCCTGCTTTATGATCTTCATGCCCTTCATGGTGT
>JBOHXO010000217.1:0-5565 GCA_050737475.1 Chthoniobacterales bacterium | reverse complement strand
CGCACACGCCGATCCGTTACAAGAACCCCGATTTCGGCCGCAAGACGATCTACGGCGACGCGGGAATCAACATTCTCGAGACGACCGCAGGCCGCGTGGTCTTCAACGAAATCTGGCCCCGCGATCTCGGATTCTTCAACAAGGTCTGCGGCAAGAAGCAGCTCTCCGACATCATCTGGCGCTGCTACCAGGTCTCCGGCCAGGCCGCGACCGTCGAAACGCTCGACCGCCTCAAGGAAGTCGGCTTCGCAGCCGCGACCAAGGCGGGCATTTCCATCGGTGTGTCCGACATGGTCATTCCGAAGGAGAAGAGCGGTCTCATCGAGAAGGCTTACAAGGAAGTCGCCGAAGTTTCGAAGCAGTATCACCGCGGTATCATCACCGACGGCGAGCGTAAGAACAAAGTGCAGGACGTCTGGACCCACACGGGCGAAGAAGTTGCGAACGCGCTCTTCCGCACGCTCCAGCACAACGACGGCCGTCCCGAAATGAACCCCGTGTTCATGATGGTGGACTCCGGCGCCCGCGGCAACCGCACGCAGATCAAGCAGCTCGCAGGCATGCGCGGCCTCATGGCCAAGCCCTCGGGCGAAATCATCGAGCGTCCGATCATCTCGAACTTCCGCGAAGGCCAGTCGGTGCTCGAATACTTCATCTCGACGCACGGCGCCCGCAAGGGTCTCGCCGACACCGCGCTCAAGACCGCCGACTCCGGCTACCTCACCCGCAAACTCGTTGACGCGGCGCAGGACGTGATCATCACCGGCCACGATTGCGGCACGGTGAATGGCATTACGGTCCGCCCGATCTACGAGGGCGACGAGGAAGTCGTCAGCCTGCCGACCCGCATTGTGGGCCGCACCAGCTGCGAAACCGTCAAGGATCCCGTCACCGCGAAGGTCATCGTCAAGGCGAGCCACATCATTGACGAGGAGACCTCCTACGCGATCGAGAAGATCGGCATCGAGGCGCTCAAGATTCGCTCCGTGCTCACCTGCGAATCCAAGCGCGGCGTCTGCGGCAAATGCTACGGCCGCAATCTCGCGACCGGCGGCGAAGTCAAACTCGGCGAGGCGGTCGGCATCATTGCCGCCCAGTCCATCGGCGAGCCCGGCACGCAGCTCACGATGCGAACCTTCCACGTCGGCGGCACCGCCAGCCAGACGTTCAAGCAGCCGATCATCAAGGCCAAGAACGACGCCCAGGTGAAGTTCAACGACCTGCGCACCGTGCAGGCCCTCGACGGCACGTGGATCGTCCTCAACAAGAACGGCTCCGTGACGCTCCACCAAAAGGACGGCCGCGAAATCGAAAGCTACAACGTCGTGGTCGGCTCGGTCATCTCCGTCACCGACGGCGCGATGGTCAAGAAGGGCGATACGTTCATCCAGTGGGATCCGTACAACGTTCCGATCATCACCGAGAAATCGGGCAAGATCGAATTCCGCGACATGATTCCCGCCGTCACGATCCGCAAGGAGGTGGATGAGACCACCGGCGTGATGGGCACGGTCGTCATCGAGCACAAGGAGGACTTGCACCCGCAGGTCGTCATCGTGGACGACAAGACCGGCGAAGTCGTCGCCAGCTACTCGATTCCCGCGGGCGCTCACATCGAGGTGAAGGAAAAATCCAAGGTGCAGGCCGGCACGCGTCTCGCCAAGACTCCGCGAAAGATCGCGAAGACGAAGGACATCACCGGCGGTCTGCCGCGTGTGGCCGAGCTCTTCGAGGCCCGCCGTCCGAAGGACGCCGCGGAAATCGCGAAGATTGATGGCGCCGTGGACATCGGCGGCACCGTTCGCGGCAAGCGCCGCGTCATCGTCCGCGACGCCGACACCGGCGCCGAGGAAGAGCATCTCGTCCCGCTCAGCAAGCACATCATCGTCTTCAAGGGCGACTTTGTGAAGAAGGGCCAGCAGCTCACGGAAGGACCGGTTGTCCCGCACGAAATCCTCGAGATTTGCGGACCTCAGGAACTCCAGGAGCACCTGCTCAACGAAGTGCAGGAGGTTTACCGCCTGCAGGGCGTCGAGATCAACGACAAGCACATCGAAATCATCGTCCGCCAGATGCTGCGCAAGGTGAAGATCACCGAGCCCGGCGACACCGAGCTCCTCTGGGGCGACCAGGTGGACCGTCTGGAATTCGAACGCGAAAACGAAGCCGTGGTCGAGAAGGGCGGCAAGCCCGCCGAAGCCTCCCCCGTGTTGCTCGGCATCACGAAGGCCTCGCTCGAGACCGACAGCTTCATCTCCGCCGCATCGTTCCAGGACACCACCCGCGTCCTCACCGAAGCAGCGACGCTCGGCAAGTCCGATCGTCTGCGCGGATTCAAGGAAAACGTAATCATGGGCCACCTGATCCCCGCCGGCACAGGTTTCCCAGCCAACCGCGAGTTCGATCTCATCTCGCTCGGAGAGGCCATTGCCGAACCCGAGCCCGCGTTGATCGAACAAGAGGCGAGCTAATACGAATACACATCGACAGAATTAACAGAATTATTGGAATTAAATGCAGCCGTCAGTCACCCTCATTCAAATTCCGTCAATTCTGTAAATTCTGTCTAAACCCACCGGCATGACCACAAATTCTTCCAAAATGGAAATGATGACCGAACTTCTCGAGGCTGGCGTACACTACGGCCACCAGACGAAACGCTGGAACCCCAAGATGAAGGACTTCATCTTCGAGGAAAAAAACAGCATCTACATCATCAACCTCGGCAAAACCGTCGAGCAACTTGATGAAGCCACCACCTATCTCCACAACCTCGTCAAAGGCGGCGGCAAAGTGCTCTTCGTCGGCTGCAAAAAGCAGGCGCAGGAAGCCGTCCGCGAAGCCGCCACGGCTTGCGGGCAGTTCTTCGTGAACCAGCGCTGGCTCGGCGGCACGCTCACGAACCTCTCCACCATCCGCAAGAGCGTGAAGCGCTATCGCGAGATCGAGGAAATCGAAAAGATGCCGAATCACGGTGGCTACGGCAAAAAGGAACTCTCCGCTCTTCGCCGCGAAGCCGCGCGCATGAAGAAGAACCTCGAAGGCGTCCTCGAAATGGACAAGCTCCCCGACGCGCTCGTCGTCATTGACACGAACCGCGAGGAGATCGCCATCGCCGAGGCAAACCGCCTGGGCGTGCCGATCGTCGCCATCGTGGACACGAACTGCGATCCCGAGAAAGTGAACTATCCCATCGCCGGCAACGACGATGCGATCCGCTCGATCCGCGTGATCCTGCAAAAACTCGTGGACGCCATCATGGCCGCCCGCGGCCAGAGCGTGAAGCAGGACGCCGACCTCGCAGGCGTCTCCGAGTAATACTTCTCGGACAGAATTAACGGAATTTACAGAATTCTGGATCCTGTCTGAGCGTCTATTCCTGAAACAATTCCGTTAATTTTGTAAATTCTGTCTAAAAATGCCTGAAGTTCTCGTCTCTCCCGCACTCGTCAAAACACTCCGCGACAAGACCAACGCGGGCATGATGGATTGCAAGCGCGCGCTCGATGAAGCCGCCGGCGATCTCGAAAAGGCCGAGGAAATCCTGCGCAAAAAAGGAATGGCCGGCGCCTCGAAGAAGGCGGGCCGCACCGCGAAGGAAGGCGTCGTCGCCTCCTACATCCACTTGCAGGGCAAGGTCGGCGTGCTCGTCGAGATCAACTGCGAGACCGACTTCGTCGCGAAGAACGAAATTTTCCGCGACTTCGTGAAGGACATCACTCTCCACATCGCCGCGGCCAGCCCGGTCTGCGTCTCGCGCGAGCAGGTGGATGCCTCGCTCATCGAGAAGGAACGCGAAATTTACCGCGCGCAGGTTCAGGGCAAGCCCGCGAACATCGTCGAGAAGATCGTGGACGGCAAAGTGGACAAATTCTACAGCACGATTTGCCTGCTCGAGCAGGCGTTCATCAAGAATCCCGACCTCACCGTGAAGGATTATCTCAACAGCAAGATCGCCGAGCTCGGCGAAAACATGCTCATCCGCCGCTTCGTCCGCTATCAAGTGGGCGAGTCGCTCCCCGGCGAAGAAGTCGCACCAGTCGCTGAATAAAAATCAGACAGAATTAACAAAATTTTAAGGTCATTCGAGATCATCCAATTCCGTAAATTCCGTTAATTCTGTCAAAAAAAACATCATGAACTACCAACTCCTCGACGAAGCCAACAAGACCATCGAAAACAAGCAGGTGCTCGTCAACATGGTGTCGCGTCGCGTTCGCCAGCTCAGCAGCGGCGTGCGTCCTCACGTCGAAGTTGAGCCGCGCATGACCTACGCCGACGTCGCAATGGCGGAAATCATCGCCGGCAAGCTCAAGGCCGAGTGGCCTGAAGAGACAGCGGCCTGACCTCGCGGCGGCGAAACGGCCGCTCTGAAAAGTTGGTAATTGATAGCTGAGAGTTGAGAGGATGTCAGCGGCCTGAGCCCTGATGGAATCTTCCTCCTCTCAACCATCAATTCTCAGCTATCAACTTTCCACAATGTCCGCGGAAATTTCCAACAACCGCAAGGCCTTCCACGATTACATCATCGAGGAAAAGTTCGAGGCGGGCATCGAACTCAGGGGCACCGAGGTGAAATCCATCCGTGCCGGCCACGTGAACCTGCGCGGTTCCTACGCCCGTATCGAAAACGGCCAGGCGTGGCTCTACGACACGGACATCCAGCCCTACGAGCGCGCAAGCGCCGAGCAGCACGAGCCGAAACGCAAGCGCCGCCTGCTGCTCCACAAGCGCGAGATTGATCACCTTTTCGGCGCGGCCAACGTCAGCGGCCGCACACTCATTCCGCTCCGGCTCTATTGGAAATCGGGCTGCGTGAAAGTCGAGATCGGCATCGGCAAGGGCAAGCACGTCGCGGACAAACGCGGCGACCTCAAGCGCCGGGAGTCCGAGCGCGAAGCCCAGCGCGCCGCCGCCGGATTCAACCGCCGGAAGTAGTCGAACAACGCATTTCCGCTCGCACTCACCGGATTCCTCGGGCAAGTAAGAAAGGCCATGCCGCTTGTCCGTTTTTTTCCCGTTCTCGCGTTCATGGTTTTGCTGGCTGGTTGCGACCAGTTGTCGCTCGGCGCGGCGAAGAGCAAGGTCGAGGAGCAGGCGAAGGCCGCGCAGAATGCCGGCGACTACCCGCGCGCGGTGCGGCTCTACGAATCGCTGCTCGACGGCACCGCGAAGACCGCGGACATCCACTACAGCCTCGCGCTCATCTACGACGACAAGCTGAAGGACCCGGCCTCCGCGCTGCACCATTACCGGCGCTTCCTCGCGATGTCGGAGGACGCCGCCCGCAAAAAGGAGGTCGAGACATTCATCAAGCGTCTCCAGCTCGAAATGGCCGCCGGCGCTGCCGATGGCGGCATCATGACCAAGCGCGAAGCTGCGCGGTTGAAAAACGAAAACCTCAAGCTCCAGCAGCAGGTGACCCAGCTCCAGGCCGATCTCGTTGCCGCCCGCAAAAAGCCATCCGCAAAGGATCTCGCGAAACCCGCGCGCGACACGAAGGGCTTTTCAACGAATCCCGCCACCGCCACGGCGGAACAGGCGGTCGGCAGGGAAACCCGCACC
>JBOHXO010000216.1:0-1769 GCA_050737475.1 Chthoniobacterales bacterium | reverse complement strand
GGACATCACCGACTCCGAAATCCGCTACATTCTCGAGCACGCAGATGTGAAGGTAACGTTCGTCGAGAATGCAGCCACGCTCGAAAAATTCCGTCGCAGCGGCGCCAATTGTCGCGCGATCGTGATGGATCCGGCGTTCGTGGGCGACGATGCACTGCGGCTCGCGGTCCTCGAGACACGCGGTGCGGAACTTCGCGCCGCGGGCGACCGACGGGCCGAGGAACGCATGGCCGGCATTCGTCCGGACGATCTGTTCACCTTGATCTACACCTCGGGAACGACCGGCACGCCCAAGGGCGTGCAGCTCACGCACTCGAACATGGCCTCGCAGGTGCGCAACCTGCCGCTCGAGCTCTTCCCAAGCGACCGCGCACTTTCGCTCCTGCCGATCTGGCACAGCTACGAGCGCGTGTTCGAAATGCTCGCGATGGGCTCCGGGCTTGCCACTTACTACACCACAATCCGGCACATCGGCGACGATCTCAAAAAGGTCAAACCGACCGTGATGTGCTCGGCGCCGCGGCTTTGGGAAAATCTCTACCAGAAGATTTTTTCCAACGTCGAAAAAGCGCCTCCGCTGCGGCAGAAACTTTTCAAGCTGGCCTACACGAGCGCGGTGCGCGTGCACCGGGCGCGGCAATTTTTCAAGGGCCAGCAGCTCGATGTGAGCGGGCGGATTTTGCCGGAATCGCTTGTGCTGGCGGTGAAGCATTTCGCGAACCTCGCGATTTTTTCGATTCCCTACGTGCTGCTCGACGGGCTTGTGTTGAAGAACCTGCGCGGCGTGGTGGGCGGCGAATTTCGCGGCACGATCAGCGGTGGCGGCGCACTGCAGCCGCATGTGGACGAGTTTTTTAATTTCATCGGGATTCCGGTGCTCGAGGGCTACGGGCTCACCGAGACGGCGCCGGTGCTGGCGGTTCGCACATGGAAGAATCTCGTGATCGGCACGGTCGGGCCATTTTATCCGGAGACGGAAATCCGCATCGTGGATCTCAACACCGGCGAGGTGCTTTATCCGAATCCCTCGAAGCCCGGCGGCGGCCGCGGCCTGCGCGGTGAGATTCACGCGAAGGGTCCGCAGATCATGGCGGGCTATTACAAGGACCCCGCGGGCACCGCGCGAATTTTAAAAGATGGGTGGCTGAACACCGGCGACATCGGCATCGTGACGTTCAACGATTGCCTCAAAATCGTCGGCCGCTCGAAGGACACCATTGTGCTTCTCAGCGGCGAAAACGTGGAGCCGCTGCCGATCGAGAACAAACTCACGCAGTCCGCGCTCATTGACCAATGCATGGTCGTCGGGCAGGACCAGAAATTTCTCGGCGCGCTGATCGTGCCGCATCTCGATGCGTTTCGTGCGGCGGGCGTCGCTGTGGATTCCGTCGCGGGACTTTTGGAAAACGAAAAGGCGCGTGAGTTGATGGACGCCGAGGTCCGGCAGATGGTCTCGTCGGAGACGGGATTCAAGGCGTTCGAGCGGATTGGCGGATGGCGGATTGTTTCGAAGCCATTCGAGATCGGTGATGAGCTGACTGCGACGTTGAAGGTGCGACGTCATGTCATCACCGATAAATACGCGCCGGTTATTTCGGAGATATACGGCTGACGATCCAGCGTGTGGCGTCGGCGACGACCTGCGGCGCGTCGAGATCGAAGAGCAATTGGTGGTAGCTATCGTCGTATTGGAAATGCGTTTTGTCCGATGCGGCGATGGCGTCGAAAAAAACGCGGAATTGCGCGGGCGTGGTGAAGACGTCGTGGCC
>JBOHXO010000215.1:0-1759 GCA_050737475.1 Chthoniobacterales bacterium | reverse complement strand
GACTACGCGGACGTTCCCGTTGTCCGCGACGAAGGCACCGCGAATTTTTCCGGCGACCTGCAACAAACGCGCACACGGCTCGCGCTCCAATACTCGCTGTCCCTCATGGCACCGGACCGCGCCGCCCGCGTGCTCGCGCTTACCGACGGCTTCAGCACGGAGCCGCTGGATGGAGTCGCCGAGCGGCTCGCACAGCAAAAAACGAGCCTCGACTACCGCCTCGTGCGTTCGCCCGATGTCTCGGATTACGAAATCACCGCGCTCCGCATGCCCTCGCGCGCGCAGCCCGGTGAGCCGTTCCTTGTCGAAGTCGAGGTCGCGGGAAATCCCGACGGCACGGTCCAGTTGCAGGTCACCCGCGACGGGAAACCGATCTCCAAACTCCCGGTCGAGGTGCGCGGCGGACATGGCCGCACGCGATTCACCGACCGAGTGGTGACAGGCGGCGCGCACAATTATGGGGCGCGGCTTGCCGTCAAGGACGCGCGCAGCGGCAACGACGCCGCGTCGCAATGGATCGAGGTTCTCGGCGGCCCGCGCATCCTGCTTGTCACGGGCTACACCGGCGATCCCGTCGCCGCCGCATTGCGCGCGCAGGGTTTCGAGGTCGAGGTCATTACGGGCACGACCGCGCTCGATATCGGACGGCTCTCGGGCGCGAAGGCCGTCATCCTGAACAATGTGCCTGCCTACAGGCTGCCGCCCGATTTCCTCGCGGCGATTGATCTTTTTGTGCGCGTGCAGGGCGGTGGATTGTTGATGGCCGGCGGAAAATTCAGTTTTGGATCGGGCGGATATTTCGGATCGGCCATTGCCGACCTGCTTCCGGTTTCGATGGAACTCCGCGCCGAACAGCGCAAGCTCGCCGTTGCGATGGCCATCGTGATGGACCGCTCCGGCAGCATGGGCGCCGGCGTCGCGCCCGGCGTGATCAAGATGGATCTCGCCAACGAAGGTGCGGCCCGCGCGATCGGACTGCTTGGCATTTCGGATGCGGTAAGCGTGCTTGCGGTGGACAGCGAGCCACACGCCGTCGTCCCGCTCACGGAACTTGGCGCGAATCGGGACAAGATCACCGACACCGTGCGCCGCATCACGAGCGGCGGCGGCGGCATCTACGTCTACCAGGGATTGAAAGCTGGCTGGGAGGAATTGAAAAAAGCGACGGCGGGGCAGCGGCACCTCATCCTGTTCGCCGATGCGGCGGATTCCGAGGAACCGGGCGACTACAAAAAACTGCTCGAGGAAATGACGGCCGCCGGCGCGACGGTGAGCGTGATCGGCCTTGGCACCGAATCGGACAGCGATGCGGATTTCCTCAAGAATGTCGCCGCGCGCGGAGGTGGTCGCATTTTCTTCAACGCCGATGCAAACACGCTGCCCGCGCTCTTCGAGCAGGAAACCGTGGCCGTCGCGCGCTCCGCGTTCATTGACAAACCCGTCGGCCTGCAATCCACCTCCGGATGGCTCGAGATTGCCGCGAAGCTGCCCGACTGGCCCGCCGAGGTGGATGGCTACAACCTCAGCTATCTCAAGCCCGACGCGACGGCCGGCGCGCTTGCGAAAGACGAATATGCGGCGCCGCTCGTGGCGTTCTGGCAACGCGGCGCGGGACGCACGGCGGCGGTTTCGTTTCCGCTCGGCGGGGATTTTTCCGAACGCATTCGCAAATGGTCCGGCTACGGCGACTTCCTGCAGACACTCGTGCGCTGGTCCGGCGGCGAGGCGCTGCCGCCGGGCATCGGCCTGCGCACCAGGG
>JBOHXO010000214.1:0-3751 GCA_050737475.1 Chthoniobacterales bacterium | reverse complement strand
CGGCAAGGAGGCGCACCTCGCGATGTTCCCGGAAAAAACATTCTCGGATGCGCCCGGAAGTTCGCCGCAGATCGCCAGTGCCGGTGGATGGACGAGTGCCGCGTGGTCGCGCGACGGGATGACTTATATTCTTTTCGTGCCCGCCGGCATGGACCCGATGCAGGAACTCGCGATCACGAGCCCGGATCAGCCAAAGATCGCGTCGAGCAACTTGCGCAACATCGCGTGGCCCGCAATGAAAACTTCGTCGGGCGTGGCGAGAATTGTTTCGCCGGTCTGGACGTAGGCGGACGGTTCGGGATTCGCGTCGAACGATTGCACCCACGCAACGAGATCGGTGTGCGTGACCTCGGGGTGAAATTGCAGCGCGAGCACGTGATTCCCGTAAACAAATCCCTGATTCAAGCATGCGACGCTTGTCGCGAGTCGAAGCGCGCCGGCTGGGAGTACGAAGGTATCGCCATGCCAGTGAGTGACTGGCAGTGATGCGGGCAGAAACGGAAAGCGCGCACGGGCTTCGGCGGTGAATTCGACCGGGAAGCAGCCGATTTCGATGTGTGGATTCTGGATGACGCGGCCGCCGAGTGCATCGGCGAGGAATTGCGAGCCGAGGCAGACGCCGACGACGGGTTTTCCGGCGGAGATATGCGCCTTGATGAAGGCACGCTCGCCGAGCAGCCAGGGATGATCGCGATCCTGGTAAATGTTCATCGGTCCGCCCATCACCACGAGGAAGTCAACCGTGCCGGGATCGGGCAGCGATTCGCCGCGATAAAGATGTGTGGTGGAGATTGTGGCACCGCGTTCACGCGCCCAGTCCGCGATGCAGCCCGGGCCCTCGCAATGGATGTGTTGAAGGACGTGGAGATTCACTTTTTCAAGGCGGCGCGGGTCGCGGTATCGGCCTCGGCGAGGTCCTCGATGCAGCGGGTGACGAGTGCGGTCCAGCCTGTCTGGTGGCTCGCGCCGAGGCCGCGGCCGGTGTCGCCATGGAAGTATTCGTGGAAGAGGATCAGGTCCTTCCAATGCGGATCGGTGGCGTAGCGACTGTCGCCGCCGTTGCAGGGCCGCGCGCCGGTTTCGTCGGGAGTGAAAAGCTGCGTGAGCCGGCAGGAGAGAAAATGCGCGACTTCGCTAAGGTTGAGCTTGATGCCGGAGCCGGTGGGACATTCGACCTTGAAGTCGTCGCCGTAGAAACGGTGGTAGCGCTCGAGCGCCTCGATGAGGAGATAGTTGATGGGAAACCAGACCGGGCCGCGCCAGTTCGAGTTGCCGCCGAACATGCCGGATGGCGATTCGCCAGGCGCGTAGCCGACGGTGTGACGCTGACCCTCGGTCTCGAAGACAAACGGCTTTTTTGCATGCACGGCGGAGAGCGAGCGAATGCCGTGCTGCGAGAGAAATTCGTTTTCGTCGAGCAATCGGGTGAGGATGCGTTCGAGACGTTCGCGCGACGGCAGCGCGAGGAGAATGTGGCTTTCGTCGCTGGATGTCGCGCACCAAGAAATGTGGCGGGCAAGGTCGGGGCGGTTGTCGAGGAACCACTTCATGCGCCGTTGGAAGCCGCTGAGTTTTTTGACGTGCGCGTCGTTGAGAATTTCCACGGCGAGCATGGGAATGAGACCGACCATCGAGCGTGTCTTGAGCACGTGGCGGCTGCCGTTCATGCGCAGGTGGTCGTAGTAAAATCCGTCCTCTTCGTTCCACAGGCCGGTGCCGTCGAAGTGATTGAGCGCGTCGGCGATGGCGATGAAGTGCTCGAAGAATTTCGACGCCATGTCCTGGTAGACGGGATTTTCGCGGGCGAGTTCGAGCGCCATCGCGAGCATGGTGACGCAATAAAATCCCATCCATGCGGTGCCGTCCGCCTGGTGAAGCTGGCCGCCGCCGGGCAGCGGGCGCGAGCGGTCGAAGACGCCGATGTTGTCGAGGCCGAGGAATCCGCCCGCAAAAAGATTTTGTCCGCGCTCGTCCTTGCGGTTCACCCACCACGTGAAGTTGAGCAGCAGCTTTTGAAAAGCGCTTTCGAGGAACTCGCGGTCACGGAAGCCGCGGGCGTCGGCGATTTTGTAAACGCGCCACGCGGCCCATGCGTGGACGGGCGGATTCACGTCGCCGAATTCCCACTCGTAGGCGGCGAGCTGGCCGTTCGGGTGCATATACCACTCGCGCAGGAGCACGGTGAGCTGCTGCTTCGCGAAGACGGGATCGAGCCGCGCGAATGGCACCATGTGAAACGCGAGGTCCCACGCGGCGAACCACGGATACTCCCATTTGTCGGGCATCGAGAGCACGTCCTTCGCGAAAAAATGGCGCCACTGGCCGTTGCGAATCTGCTCGCGGCCCTTTGGTGGGGCGGGTTCGTAGGGGTCGCCCTCGATCCAGTCGGCAATCACGTAGTGGTAGAATTGTTTCGTCCACACGAGCCCGGCGTAGGCCTGGCGGGCGATGCGCTTTTGCTCGTCGGTCACGTTCGAGGGGATGAGCTCGGCGTAAAATTCGTCAGTGTCCTTTTTGCGTTGTGCGAGGGTTTTTGAAAAGCGCTCCGGATCGAACTCGCCGAGATTTTCGGCACGCGGTCGCAACTGGAGTTGCAGCGAGACTTCGCCGCCGGCGGGAATTTCGAGCCGGTAGAGCGCGGCCGCTTTCGTGCCGCGAAAATTCGGATTCACCGCGCCGGTTTCGCCGCCGACGAGATAACGGTGAAACGCATCCTTCACCCATTGCTGTGCGTTCGGCTGCTTGTAGAGCCGCTCCGTGTTCGTCTCGTTGTCGGTGAAGAGCCACGCATCGGGCTTGCGGGCCGCGAGCCACTCGAACTCCTGCAAAGTCTCGTGCGAACAGGCGACGCGGCGGGCATGTGTTTTCCAAAGTCGCGGCTTGAGCGTGCAGCCTTCGTGGCGGCAGCCCCACGTCCATGTATTGCGGAACCAGAGCGTGGGCAGCACGTCGAGCTTCGCGGATTCCGGGCCGCGATTTGCGATCGTAACCTGGATGTAGGTGTCGTCGGGCGCGGCCTTCACGTATTCGACGAAGACGTCGAAGTAGCGGCCGTCGTCGAAAATGCCCGTGTCCTCGAGCTCGTATTCGAGCTGCTCGCGGTTGCGGCGCGAATTTTCCACGACGAGCTTGTCGTAGGGAAATACGGCCTGCGGGTATTTGTAGAGCGCCTTCGCGTAGGATGCCGTGGGCGTGGCGTCGAGGTAGTAGTAACACTCCTTCACATCCTCGCCGTGGTTGCCCTGGTTGTTCGTGAGGCCGAACAGGCGCTCCTTCAAAATCGGATCGCGGCCATTCCAAAGCGCGATCGAGAAGCACAGCCGCGCCTGGCGATCCGACCATCCAAGCAGGCCGTCCTCGCCCCAGCGGTAGGCGCGGCTGCGGGCGTGGTCATGCGGAAAACTCGCCCACGCATCGCCGTTCGCGGAGTAATCCTCGCGCACCGTGCCCCATTCGCGCTCGGAAAGATACGGGCCCCATCGCTTCCAGTTTTTGTCCCGTTGCGCATCCTCGACGACGCGCCGCAATTCCGATGACTCCATATGGCCTCCGGCTTCTTACGCGAAAAACCTGCCACAGGTCCACGGCGGGATTGTGCCAATGTTCACGGTTTCCGCTCCGGCTCGAAGTTGACTGTGCGGCCGCCCGACGTGAGCAATTCGCCGAGGCGCTTCTCGGCGATTGCGCGTGCTTGTTGCGGGAGGTCGGATTTGCGTGCGTCGAGTGCGATGCTCTGGCGAAGGTCCCGCAG
>JBOHXO010000213.1:0-2626 GCA_050737475.1 Chthoniobacterales bacterium | reverse complement strand
CGGAAAATTTCCCCTGCCCGCTCCGGCCACGCTCGAAATTCTTTCCGGCATTCCGCTTCGCCAGGTGGACGAGCCGGTGGAATTCATCACACCGACGGGCGCCGCGCTGCTGGCGGAGTTTTCGAATGGCTTTGGCCCCATGCCCTCGATCGCGACGACGCGCATTGGCTATGGTGTCGGAACCCGCAACACGCCGAACCGCCCCAACGTCCTGCGTGCCGTGCTGGGCGAAACGGACGAATCCGGCGAATCCGACACGGTCACCGAAATCGAAACAAATCTCGACGACCTCAGCCCCGAGTTGGTCGCCGCTGCGGCTGCGAAGCTGCTCATGGCGGGCGCGCTGGATGTTTTCGTGACGCCGGTGCAGATGAAAAAAAGCCGCCCCGGCTTCCGTCTCACCGTGCTTGCCGAACCCGCACGCGCTGATGAATTCGCGAGATTGATCCTGCGCGAAACGACTGCGTTCGGCGTGCGGATGCACGATTGTCGCCGCCTGAAACTCCGCCGTGAAATCGCAACCGTCGAAACGCCCTACGGCCCCATCGAAATCAAAAAAGGCTGGCTCGGAGCCGACTTGATCCAGAATACACCGGAGTTCGAATCGTGCCGCGCCGCCGCGGAAAAAGCAGGCATGCCGGTGCGCGAAGTCTACATGGCGGCCGTTGCCGCCGCGTTGTTTTAATTCTCCTCGTCCTCGCCGGGCGAGCCGACGGGGCGGGAACCGTGCGCAAGGCAGACGCCGCGCTTCGCCTCGCGGACGAAGGCGATCATTTCGCGGGCCTCGGGCCCCCATTGCGCCTCGTCAATTTCCGCGAGCGCCTGACTCACGTTCAGCGACGAGCGGAAGACCTGCTTGAACAGGCGCTTCAACTCGAGCCGCGTCCCGCTCGACATGCCCGCGCGGCGCAGGCCCACGGCGTTGAGGCCGCTCACGATGTTCTCACCGTCCGCGACGAGGAACGGCGCGATGTCTTTTCCAAATCGCGTGCCGCCGCGCACCATGGCGAGCCGTCCAATACGAATGTGCTGGTGAAAGACCGTGCCGCCGCCCAGCACCGCACTGTCACCGATCTCGACGTAGCCGGCGAGCAGGCAGTTATTTGCGATGATCGTGTGGCTGCCGACGCGAACGTTGTGACCAAAATGAACGCCGACCATGACGAGATTTTCGTCGCCGACAATTGTCACCGTGCCTTCCTTCGTGCCGCGGTGAATCGTGACGTGCTCGCGAAAGGTATTGCCGCTGCCGATCTGCACTTCGCTGATCATGGATTCGTTGTGCGCGAAGTCCTGCGGCGGCGCGCCGATCACCGTGCCATGACCAACGACATTTCTCGGACCCAGCGTCACGCGACCAGTGATCACGGCATGGCTGAGAATCCGGCAGCCCGCGCCGATGATGGCCTCCGGGCCGATGATTGCATAGGGACCGACCTCGACGTCGGAGCCGAGCGCCGCGCCGCTCTCAATAATTGCGGTGGGATGAATCTTCACAACAAACCGTTTTCCTTGAAACTGAAGTATGGCTGCCGTCCCTCCTCCGGCGTGCCGATGATGATGTGGTCAATGAGGTTGATGCGGAGCAGATCGGCGGCATCCAGAATTCTTCGGGTGAGCCGCTTGTCCGCGTCGCTCGGGGCCGGATCGCCGGATGGGTGGTTGTGAGCGAGGATGAAGCCGTAGGCCGAATGGATCAAGGCCGGTCGCAAAATCTCACGCGGGTGCGCGATGCTTTCGTTGAGCGAGCCGACGGACACGACCTCCATCCAGATCAACTGATGCTTCGTGTTGAGAAGCATCACGTAGAGGCGCTCGCGATCGAGCGCCCACAGCTCCGGCGCGAGCAGATCGTAAACCGATTGCGGATTATCGAGCTTTGGTTTTTTCGCCGGACCGCGGGCGAGCCGCTTGCCGACTTCGAAGACCGCCGCCAGTTCCGCAGCCTTCGCGGGTCCAATGCCTTTTGCCGCGTTGATCAATTCCTGGACCGACGCCCGCGACAACGCATGCAGATCGCCGCGCGCGCCGAGCAACTCCTTCGCGACTTCGATCACGTTGCGTTCGCGCGTGCCGGTGCGCAAAAAAATGGCGAGCAGTTCCGCATCTGTCAGGCTCCCCGCGCCGCGCGCGGTGAGTTTTTCACGCGGACGGTCGGACTCGGGAATTTCGCGAATTCGCGGTGCTCGCATCGCGCGGGAGGCTAACCAAACCTCCCACGCGATCAAAGCGGTAATCCTCAGCGCGTGGCGGTGACGTTTTCGCTGATCGTTTGTTTGGATTCCTCCGCGGGGCCGGTGCCGCTGGGTTCCGGCTTGGGAGCCGGTGCGGTGGGGACCTTTGGCAGGACCTTCCAAAACTTTGGCTTGTAGGAATCCCAGTCGCCCAGGATTTCCTTCGCCAGCGCGCTCTCCGTCCACTCGAGGTGCTTGTAGATCAGCGCCTGCAGCGAGGTCACGTCTTCGTCGGAACCAATGCGCTCCACGGCGACAAGCTGCGTGTTGAGTTTGTCCGGGAATTCGTCCTCGAGATCGAGCACGTAGGCCACGCCGCCCGTCATGCCGGCTCCGAAATTCTTTCCGGTCCTGCCAATGATGACGACGGTGCCGCCGGTCATGTATTCGCA
>JBOHXO010000212.1:0-3318 GCA_050737475.1 Chthoniobacterales bacterium | reverse complement strand
ATCAAATTGACCGTCACGCTTTTCGACGGCCCGGGCGGCGCACTGGTGGTCAAAGGGCCTTCCGAAAGACCGGGGTCTTTTGGCAATTCCGGTGCACTCGTCGCAGCTGTCGGATCCAATGCCTGCGCGTCGGCTTCGCTTTGCGCCGCCGCTGCGGCTGAGGCCGGCGTGGTGCTCGATGCGGGAAGTTCATCTGCTCCCAATGCGGAGAAGACGAGGAGAAAGGAGAAAAGAAGAGAGAGTGTGCGTGTCATTTAAAAATCAGTTCGGGCGCTTGACGTTGATGCGCATGACGATGGGCATGGGCATGCCGTCCGGCGGGCCTTCTTCAAGTTGGAGACCGGTGAGGATTTCGTTTTTGAGAGCGTTATCCATGTCGGCGCGGCCAGCGCTTCCATCGAGCGAGGCGCGTGCGACGCGACCGGTGGAGTCGACCCAAACGCGGACGACAAGCGTCATGCTCGCGGTGCGCGTGAGCTTGTGATTGCGCACCGCCGAGGCGACTCGCTGCTGCACCTGACCGGCATACCAGCCCCATTTGCTGCGGCTGCCGGCGGTTCCGCCGATGCCTCCGATGGAGCCATTGCCGTCGCCGGAAAGTCCGAAACCGTCGGGCCCATCGCCTTTCAGCGCGGTGCCGAGCGCCGGAGGTTCCGCGGGTTTGGGTGGTTCGGGCTTCGGATCCTGCTTCACCGGTTCCTGCTCGATCATTTTCTCCTCAGGCTTCGGCGGTGGCGTGGGCGGTGGAGGAGTCGGCGGAGGCGTGTGTGGTGGTGGCGGCGTTGGAAGTTTAACCATCACAAGGCTCGGCGGCTTGTGAGTCGTCGGCTTCGCGTTCAGCGCGGCCTTGATGACGAGAGCGAGCCCGCCGAAGACGACGATGCAAACCGCGATGATCGTGACGCGGTGCTTTTGCCAGGGCGTGCGCTTTTTTTTGCGCGGCTTGGTGGTTGCGGGCGCCATGTTATTTTCCGTCCTTGGTTTGGGTGGCGAGACCGACCTGCGTGATGCCGACGCGGCCCACGACGTTGAGCACGTCCATGATTCCCTGGTATTGCGTCTTGCTGTCGCCTTTGACGACGACGGGCAGGTCGGGCACGGCGGATTTCGCGGCCCGCAGCTTGCTTTCCAACTCGGGCAGCGAGATCGGAATGGTGTCGAGGAAGATTTTGCCTTCGTTGTTGACGGTGATGGCCTTCGTCTTCGGTTTCGCGAGACTCGGCGTGTTGCTGGCCTTGGGCAGATTGACCTTCACGCCCTGGATGCCGGCGGTGGTCATGATGATGAAGATCAAGAGCAGCACCAGGTAGAGATCCACCATCGGTGTGACGTTGATGTCGTCGAAGGCCTTGGCCTCGGATTCGGCTCGCATGGACATGGCGTGCTACTCCGTGGGCGGATAAAGTTCCGCCATCATGGTTACGAATTCGTCAATGAAGACCTGGGAACTGATCGTGACCTTCTTGATCCGCGAGACCAGGTAGTTGTAGCCAAAGAGCGCGGGGATCGCGACGACGAGGCCGGCGACCGTGGCGATGAGCGCCGCGGCGATGCCGGGGGCGATCGCGTTGATGTTCACCTCGCCCGTGGATGCGATCTCGGCGAAGGTGATCATCACGCCGATGACCGTACCGAGCAGCCCCATGAACGGGCCGCCGGCAATGGCGATCGTGAGAAAGACCATGTGGTCGTTGAGCTTCTCGCTCTCGCGCGCCATGCCGCCGTCGAGTCGCGCTCGGATGGCCTGGAACGCCCGCGGCCCGATGCCTTTTTTCCCGGCGCGAAAACGCTTTTCAATTTCCTCGGAGCCGATGTGATAGATGCGATAGATCGGCGAGCCGTGCAGCGCGTCGGGTTCCTCGTCTTCGTCCTCGCGCGCGCCGATTTTTTGAACTTCGTCCTCCTTGTCGAGTTGCGTGAGATCGCCCGAGACGTTGCTCCATTCCTCGACGAAGGCCACCGTGCCGGCCTGGACGCGGCGCAGGTAAAAGAATTTGGTGATCATCACCACCCACGTAATGATGGACATCACCGCGAGCACGCCGATGACGATCCAGCCGTCGAGCGTCACCGCCTTGAACAACGTGCCGATGATGCCGAAACCGCCGCTGAACCAGCCTTTGGATCCGATTTCGTCGGCCTCCTGCTTGAGCAATTTTTGCGCGCTGTCGGGGCCTTGCTCCGTGGCGAGGAATTTGATGTAGCCCGCGGGCCGCGCGACGCGGGAGATTTCGAGCTCGTCCATCTCGCCGGCAAAGCCCGCGCTGCCGGTTTCATCGCCGCCGAGAGTCACCGAACTTTTCAAGGCGGGAAGCGGCGACGACAGTGCCGCGTAGGGCGCGCCGTCGAGATAAAGAGTGGTCTTCGAATCGTCGGCGACGACAGCCAGATGCTTCCACGCGCCGGCCTCGATGGGCTTGCCCGGCGCGCTGCGATGCGTGCCGGTGGAGTCGCTGATCCCGACGTAAGGCACGCCGTTGTCGAGGCCGATGACGAATGCATTCGCGCCGTCGCGGCGGCTGAAGAGAATTGCGTGCGACTGCAGGAGGCCGGGCTTGATCCATGTGGACCATGTGAGCTCGTCGCGGTCGTTCCAATTGAGCGACGCAGAGGCCGGAATCGTGACGATGCCCTTTCCATCGAAACGCAGGCCGGAGCCGACCATGGCTCCCTCGCTTTGCGTGGCGTCGCTCTTGTCGGCGCTGTTGGCGAGCGCGCCGGAATCCGTCGGAGGATTTTCGCCGAAGTGATAAACGGCGAGCGTGTCGGCGTCGTAGGTGAGCTTGGGGTCGCCAGCGGGCGGCGCGGCGGCATTGCCATAATAGAGCCAGAAACTCGTCTGCGCGCCGGGCTTGATGTCCGGCACCTTCACCCACACGAAGGCTTCGTTGAGCAGCGAGTCGTATTTTTCGACGTGGGAAGGGAGCGGCGTTTTGTCATCCGCCGCGACGAAGCGAATGTCGGCTCCGCCTTCCTTCGCGGTAACGAAGTCGAAATTTCCGTCGTGCAATCGCACGAGCACGGCGCCGCTGCCGATGGGATCGCTGATCGCGCCGCCCTCCGCGGTGGTATCCACCGTGATTTTTTTCCGGATCGTCCAATCCTTGTTCCACCACGCGAGAGCGGGTGCGTTCAAACCGAGAAGGATCGCCGCGAAAAGTGCGAATACACGAAACTTGTTATTCATAAATTTAAAATTCGCCCCAGACGCGGAAGGTGAGGCGGAGGTCGCCCACGGGGCTGTCGGGCTGGGCGATGAGGGGCACGCCCGCGTCGAGGGAGCCGTTGAGATAATTGAGAAAACGAATGCGGCTGCCC
>JBOHXO010000211.1:0-1909 GCA_050737475.1 Chthoniobacterales bacterium | reverse complement strand
GGACGATAGTTCATGAATCTGGAAAAGGGGAAAGGGAGAAGGAATTTTCATTTCCCCATTTCTCCCTTTCCAGATTCTAAAATGGCTTTTCGCTGGAATTGGACGCGAAGTGATTTATTGATGGAGGCATTCCCATGGCTGACCGCAAAGACGTTCTGGATTTTGACGACGAAGAGCCGACGTCCGAGGAACTGCAGTCGCAGGTGCAGAAGGCGCAGGACGAGCTCGCCGACCTCAAGCGCCGCTCCGAGCAGATCGAGCGCGACAAGCAGCGCCTCGAGGAACTGAGCCGCCGCCAGGACGAACTCGAGCGCGGCAAGGCCGAGATGCTCGACAAGTTCACGCGCAGCATGGTTGTGATCCAGCGCGAGACGCAGGACGCCGAGAAGCGTCTCGATCAGCTCAACGAAATCCACGAGTCGTTCACCGCGCACCTTCGCGCGCTCGAGGCGATCAACCCGAAGGCGTGGGTCGGCCTCGATCTTTCCAAGGAACTCAGCAAGGCGCTCAGCACCGTGGACGATGCCCGCAGCGACTTCAATCGCGCGCAGCCCAAGCTCGGCGCCGAAGCTGCGGACGAGCCACGCGCCATCGTCGAGGGCGCGGAATACGAGGAATATTACGCCGGCGAGAAGGGCTTCTTCTACTGGCTCAAGTCCGGCTTCGCATTCACGCTCCCGGTGCAAGTCATCGGATGGCTCCTGCTGCTGCTCTGGCTTTACTCCACTTCCACCGCCGCGAAATAGACGATGGCTCGCAATCCTTCCCGTGGCTCCGGCGGACGCCGCAAGGCGGACGATCCGATTTTGCTCGAGCACAAAAAACTGCTCGATGAGCAGGAGGCGCTCCTTCGCAAGCAGGAGCAGGCCCGCCGCGTGATCGAGGACGCCCCGCGCAAACTCGAAAAACTCAAGAAGCGCCAGCGCGAGCCGATCATGATCAGCCTCAAGGCCAGCCGGCCCGGGCAGAAAACCTTCGGCGGCCCGCACGATAAATTCAGCCAGGCCGCCGGTTCACCGCGCCGGCCGCGCGCGCGCAAGTCGGAGCGCAACATCGCCAAGCTCCAGTTCATTTTCCTGTGCGCGATCCTCGCGGCGATCGTACTCCTCATCTGGCGCGTGATTCCGCAATAGCCACTGCTATTCGATAAATAGCTCCTGCTATTCCAAAATAACCCGCACCTCAATCACACGGGAGAACTCTTCATTTGCAGAGCCTCTGCTTTCTCCGTAGCCTTGTGCCTCAATGTCGGAAGTCGTGAAGGCCCGCCCGAAGGCGGCACGGGATGAGGGTCGGGAAATAATCAAAGCCTACCGCATCATGCTGTCGGCGCGCGTGCTCGAGGAAAAACTCGCGGCGCTCTACCGTGGCGGCAAAATCAAGGGCGGCGTCTTCCTCGGTCGCGGCCAGGAGGCGCTCAGCGTCTCGGTCGGCATCCACCTGCGCAAGGGCGACATCTTCGCCCCGCTCATCCGCGACCAGGCCGGCCGCATGGCCTTCGGCGACACCATTCTCGACACGCTCCGCACCTATCTCGGCTCGGCGCTCGGCTCGATGCGCGGCCGCGACGGCAACATCCACCGCGGCCGCCCGCGCGAAGGCTACTACGCAATGATCAGCCACCTCGGGGCAATGCTTCCGCTCGTCGCCGGAGGGTTGCTCGCGCGGCGCCTGCGCGGCGAGAGCGGCGTGGTCGGCGCGACGTGCATCGGCGATGGCGGCACCTCGACCGGAGCATTTCACGAGGGACTCAACGCCGCCGCCGTGGAAAAACTTCCGCTCGTCGTCGTCGTTGCGAACAACCAATACGCCTACTCCACGCCCACCAGCCGGCAGTTCGCGTGCGCCGACCTTGTGGATCGCGCGCTCGGTTACGGCGTGGCCGGGCACAAGGTGGACGGCACCGATC
>JBOHXO010000210.1:0-6672 GCA_050737475.1 Chthoniobacterales bacterium | reverse complement strand
CCTCGATGCCGAGCAGCACGAATTGCGGAGCTCCGGACTTCGGAAACGACGGGTCGGGCTCGGGCAGGTCGGTCTTGTTCGTCGAGTAGATCGAGATGCGGTCGTTGACCAATTGAAGGATGTCCTTGTCGTTCGTCGCGATGATCGTCTCGCCGTCGTGCTGCACGGCGTAGCTCGCGATGAGGTCGTCGGCCTCGGTGTCGGGCAGCGACAAACTCGCGACGCCGAGCAGCGGCACGAGCGCCTGCATTTGCGGCTCCTGCACCTTCATGTCGTCGGGCATCGGCGGGCGCTGCGCCTTGTATTCGGGCTGCAGCGTCATGCGGCGGTCGGAAATTCCGCGGTCCCAGATGACGGCGGCGCGGTCGGGCCGCACGTCGGCGATCATGCGGCGCAGGGCCTTCGTGAATCCGAAGATCGCGTTGGTCGGCTCGCCGGCGGAATTCGTCAATCCCCGGATCGCAAAGAACGACCGGTAGAGATAATAATGACCGTCAACGAGCAGGAGCTTATGCCCCGAATGGGGAATGCGAAATGGGGAATGCGAAATGTCGTCGGCAGCCGTCGGCTGGATTTCGTTCATTTCCAATTTCGCATTTCGAATTTCGAATTCGCCGCCGCTAGGAGCGCGTGTCTGGCGGCGCGGGCGGCACCGGTGGCGGCGGCACGGGCGGCTGGGGCTTCGGATGCGGCGGCTGCACGGGCGGCTTCGGCGGCTTCTTCACCGGCGGATTCGGGATGATGACCGGCGGCTTCGGCTTCGGCTTGTTGACGGTGACGACGGGCGGGCGGCTGGCGGGCTTCGGCTTCGGCTTGGTGACGACCGTGGAGTCGGTGCGCAGCGAGGACTGGCCGTTCTGGTTGACGACCTGGAGAATGGGGTTCTTCTTTTTGCCGGTGAGGCCGTAGTTGATCGTGAGCAGCTTGCCCTCGTTCTTGAGGAGCGTCTGCTGGTTGATCGTCTGCATGATGAACGGCTCGTTCTTGAGCGGGCTGAATTCGTTGCTCATGAGGCCGGAGGTTTTCGTAATGCGGCCGACGTCCACAAAATGCGCCTCGGGCAGCCGGCGGTCGCCGACGTTCATCGAGATCATCTGGCCGGGCCCGAGCAAAATGGATTCGCCGGACACGCCGTTGAGCGTGAGGCGCATGGTCCCCTCGAGCACGATGAACTTGATGGTGCCGCCCTTCCCTTTCTTGCCCTTGTGCGTTTCGATCATCACCGTCGTGCCGGTGACGGCTGCGGTGACGGCCGCGGTATTGATGGTCGCGCCGCCGGCGTTCTTCGGCACCTCGAGCAGGATCACGCCTTCGTTGAGGTTCAGGTCGCGGGTGCCACGATCGAAGCTGAACACGGAATTCGCACCGAGGCGGGCGATGGTGTCGTCGTTGAACTGCAATTCCGCGCGCGACTGGCCGCCGGTCTGCACCGCCGTGCTGCCGGCAATGCTATCGCCGACCTTCGCGGGCACCGCCGATTGCTCGGGATGCAAAAGGTCCACCTTGTTGTAGATGCGCGTGACCTCGGCATTCTGCAATGTGCCGGCGGCGCGGGCGGCCGGCGGGAGAATAACGACTGTGGTGACGGCAAAAAGGAACCCGCGAACGTAATTCATACGCTAAAAGTTCACCAAAATCCCAACTCCGCCACCCAAATTTGCAGCGAAGTAGCTGTAGGTGCTGTTCGTGGAGTTGTTGATGCCGATGGTGCTGATGGCCTGGACAGTGAGCCATTTCGTGACCGAGAAGGAGACACCGCCGCCGATCAATTGATTAAGGTCGGTGCGGCTCGTCTGCGTGTAGGGCTGCACCGCGAAGCGATAATAGAGGTCGAGCTTCATATTGCGCGTGAGCGAAAGCTGGTAGCCGCCAAGGATGGAAAACTCGTCGCGCAGCGCGTAACTGGGCTCGCCGCCAAGGCTGAACGACGCACCGGTCGAGGCGTAGAAAAGATGCGCGCGCGTGAGCGTGAAGACCTTCCTCGCGCCGACGCTGAGTGTGTGGTCGGCGTAGATTTCCTTGTTGAATCCGCGAGCGGTGAGCAGGTCGTAGGTATAGTGGCCGTAGACCGCGAGATCGCCGAGCGGACGGACCACGTAGATGAGCCCGGCATTCAACTCGAGGCTGTTGAAGTCGAGTGAGCCGTTGCGGGCGTAGCGGAAAATGCTCTGCTCGGCCGACGCGTCGAAGAAGAGATTTCCCGCAATCACCGGCGTGTAGCCGCCGCCGAGCGCGCCGCTGAGAAACGTGTCGGAGCCCTGCGTGTCGTTGAGCAACTGCGCGTTGCTCGTCCAGAAAACGTTCCAGTTCGTCCACGCGCTGAACGGCTGGTATTTCGGCGCGGACTGCAAAAGCACCTGCTCGCCGATGTCGGAATCCGCCTCGCTGGCCGGGGCAAAGGACTCGCTCGAGATCGCCGAGGTATTCACCACTCCGCCCTGCACGTCCTGCCCGATGGCCGCCTGCTGCTGCGCCTGCACGGCTTGCGTCGCCTGCTGCGCCACGGCTGTCTGCAGCAGAAGCGCCGCGCACATCGCAATGCCCGGGAGATGCCTGAGGAACATGGCCGGGCATAGTGAACAAGCGGCCTGCCGCCGTCAACCAGTGAGCCGCCCGCGCCGGCTGGCAGCGAGTGCGGTCTTTTCACGCCGGGACGAAGTCCCTATCCATGGCGCGTGGCCAGCAGCACCGCCGCCTCCAAACGCTCCCGCCGCCGCTTCCTCGAGCTGGCCTGCATCTGCTTCGCCGTGGCTCTGCTGGGGTGGATCGTGTTTCCGAAGATGGATGTGCTCGTGCGTGCGGATCTCGCCGTGCAGGACAAGCTCGCCGCCCTCAGGACGCCGCGATCGCTGGCGGACGAATTCGTCTTCGTGGCCATCGACGACGTTTCCATGAAGCTCGACCAGCTCTGGCCCGAGGACATCGCGGCCTCGCCCGCGCTGCAGGAAATGCAAAAGGGCTGGCCGTGGCCCCGCAGTGTCTATGCCGCGGGCATCGAGCGCATTCTCCAGGCCGGCGCAAAGGTCGTACTCGTGGATCTCATCCTCGACAAGCCCAGGGCCGGCGACGCGGAACTCAAGCGCGTGCTCGACACCTATCCGAGGCAGATCGTGCTCGGGGCGAATTTCTCCACGGACTCGATCAGCCCCGACCATCCCGATGTCACGTCCACCGTGCCCGCCGTGCCGGCCACCACCCTGCTCGACGACGGCCTGCACGACCCGCGCGTCGGATTCGTGAACTTCTGGCCCACCGCGCTCGACCGCGTCGTGCGCGCCGCCCCCTACGGCATCGACCGCTTCGGCCACTGCGATTCGCTGAGCGCGGCCGGGTTGCGATTCCTGGGCAAGTCCGATCTCATCCCCGCCAGCAACGTCACGCATGCCTTCCGCTTCGCGGACCAGTCGACCCTGCGCACCGTTTCCTTTGCCAGCCTGTTCATCCCCATGGATTGGCAAAAAACGCTCAGAAACGGCGCCGTCTTCAAGGACAGGATCGTGCTGGTCGGCCCCAGCGCCGCCATCCTGCACGATGAGCAGATCGTGCCCGCGCGGGAAGGCAACCGCATCGTGCCCGGGCCGATCCTCCACATCAACGCCATGTCCGCCGCGCTGCATGGCGACTTTTACAAGCGCTACTCGCCGCTGGTGCGGTTTCTCTCCGTCGCACTGGCCGCCCTCGTCGCGCTGGTGATCGCCGCGAGAATCCGCCATCCCCTCTCCGCCGTCGGAGCGGTGCTGCTCGTCTGCGCGGCCTATCTGCTGACCTCCGGCGGAGTCTCGCTGCTCGACTACCTCCTGCCGGTCGTGCAGCCAGGAATCGTGCTTTTCACCGCCGGCGTCTCGTGCATCGCCTGGAATTTCACGCAGGCCCGCCGCGAAAGCGGACGCATGCGCTCCACGCTCGAGCGTTACGTCTCGCGCAACGTCGTTCGAGAAATTCTCGACAATCAGGACGACTTCCTCACCGCGCTTGGCGGAACGCGAAAGCCCATGACCGTGTTCTTCTCCGACGTGCGCGGCTTCACATCATTCGTCGAACGGGAAAGCGAGCACGCTGTCGTCAGCCAGCTCAACGAATACCTCGCCGAAATGGTCGGCATTATTTTCCGGCACAATGGCACGGTGGATAAATTCATGGGCGACGGCATCATGGCCGTCTGGGGAAACGTCGTGAGCGAGAGCATTGCAAAGGATGCCGAACGTGCCGTGACCGCTGCGCTCGAGATGTTCGATCACCTCGCCACGCTCAACGAGGACTGGACGAAGCGCGGGCTTTCGCCGTTCGCCATCGGCATCGGTCTGCACCACGGCGAAGCGGTCTTCGGCAACATCGGTTCGTCCGAAAAAATGGAGCCCACCGTGATCGGCGACACCGTGAACCTCGCCTCGCGCGTCGAGGGTCTCACCAAAAAATACGGCGTGCCGCTGTGCATCACGCAACCGCTCGCGGAACTTATCAGCGACAAATTCCTGCTGCGCTCCGTGGACCTCGTGCAGGTCGTCGGCAAGTCGCGGCCGGTGGAAATTTTCACCATCCTCGGCAAACGTGGTGAAGAACCGCCGAAATGGCTCAAACGCTACGAGGGCGCCATCGCCGACTTCCGCGCGCGACGTTTCGCCGAGGCCGTCGCAGAGCTGCTCGTCTGCAAGCAACTCATTCCGTCCGACAAACTTTGCGCCATTTACATCGACCGCGCCGAGGCATTCCTCGCAAATCCCCCGCCCGACGACTGGACCGGCGCGGAAATCGCGACTTCAAAATAACCGTTGACGTGCCTTTTGTGTATTACTACACGTAATACACATTTGCATGCTTCCGTTTCGCATCCAGCTTCAACCGGGACATCCGATCTACGAGCAGATCGTCATGGCCGTGCGCCGGGCCTGCGGCACCGGCGTGTTGAAGTCCGGCGACCGCTTCCCGGCCGTCCGCACGATTGCCGGCGAACTCGGCGTGAATCCAAACACCGTGCAGAAGGCCGTCGCGGAACTCACCCGCGCCGGATTGCTCGAAGTGCGAACCGGGCAGGGCTGCTTTGTGGCCGGCCAGCGCACACCGCCAAAAACCGAGCGCGCCGCGCAGGTGCGCCGGAAAATTCGCGAACTCCTCGTGGACGCCGCGAACCTCGGCATTTCCCAGCAAGAACTCCTCCAACTCATCAAAACCGAACATCGAAAACTTCATGAGCCACGTCATTGAAACCCGCGCCCTCACGCGCCGCTTCCGCAGCCAGGAAGCCGTGAACGACCTCAACCTCGCCATGCCCGCCGGCAGCGCCTTCGCGTTCCTCGGCCGCAACGGCGCTGGCAAGACCACCACGATCCGGATGCTCGCCGGCCTTCTGCTCCCGAGCCATGGCGGCAGCGCGCTGCTCGGCACGGACTCCACGCGACTGCGTCCGGAGGACTGGCGGCAGATCGGCTACGTCTCGGAGGACCAACGCCTTTATCAATGGATGACCGGTGGGGAACTCGTCGCGTTCACCGCGGCGCTTTATCCAAAATGGGACCACGAGTTCGCAAAAAAACTCGGCGGCCTGCTCGACCTGCCGCTCTCGCGCAAAGTGCGCACCTATTCGAAAGGCCAGCGCGCCAAGCTCTCGCTGTTGCTCTCGATCTCCTATCACCCGCGGCTGCTCATTCTCGACGAGCCCTTCGGCGGCCTCGACCCGCTGTCGCGCGAGGAGTTCATCTCGAGCCTGCTCGAGGTCATGCAGCAGGAGGAATGGTCCGTCTTTTTCTCCACGCACGAAATTGACGACGTCGAGCGCCTCGCGGACTACGTGGGCATCATCGAGGAAGGTGTACTGCAGGTGAGCGAGCCGCTGGAAACCTTGCAGGCACGTTTCCGGCAAGTGGACACGAATGCTTCCACCACGCCGCCCGGTCGCGCGATATGCGTGGAGACCTCCGGCGAACGCCTGCGCTACGTGGATCCGGATTTCCCCGCGAATGCAAACGGCGGCGACGCCTCGCCGATGTCGCTCAAGCAAATCTTCCTCGCGCTCGCAAAGAATTTCCAACTCGCACGCCGCCGGAGCGCATGAACTCCGCGCCGTTCACTTCCCTTTTCGCGAAGGACTCGCGCGCCGCCCTGCCCTGGATCGTCATCTTCTGGCTGCTCGCCGCACTCCCATGTTTCCAGCGACTGCTGTCACCCCTGCCCGACGACAATCTCGCCAACTGGATGAGCATTGCGTGGTGGTTCCAGCTCGCGATGGGAACCGTCGCCGTCGCGCGCCTTGTTCAAATGGATTCCTTCGCGGATCAGCGAGGCTTCCTGCGAACGCGCCCCATTGCCCGACTTCCCATTCTCGCGTCAAAACTTTGCGCCATCATCGTCTGGCTGGTGATCCCGGCCGGACTTTTCCAGGTCGCGGCATATCTCGCGCTCGGCTTTCAGCTCGATGCGGCGGACAGCGCACTCGCGTTCGTGGATGCGGCGCTCATGATGGCGGCGCCGCTTTTCCTGGCCGTGCTGCCCGCGCTGCTCACGCGTCAGCTCGGATACTGCCTGCTCATCCTGATCGCCGCGTGGGCCGGCGTGGAAATCCTCGATTCAATGGTGATCAACCGCTACCCTCGCGGGCCGCTGGCGTGGGTCGGCGAAGATTGGGGGCAGACACGAACGAGCGCCGCCATCGCCGCGCAGATTTTCGCCGTCTCGGGA
>JBOHXO010000209.1:0-6089 GCA_050737475.1 Chthoniobacterales bacterium | reverse complement strand
TCATCGAACGCGTGAGCGATTCCTGCGGGCTGTCCGTGCCATTCTACGACTTCACCGGACCGCGCGACCAACTCGACCGCTGGGCCGAAAAACAGGGCCCTGAAAAACTCGACGACTACCGCGCCGCCAAGAATCAGCGCAGCATAGATAATCTGCCCGCGTTCACAAACGACGCGTCCTAGCCGCGATGCATTACCTGCTGTTCTACGAAAAGGCGCCAGACTTCGCCGCCCTCCAGGCTCCGTTGCAAGCCGCCCACCGCGATCACGTCATGTCCGCCGCGGACAGCGGCGCGCTCGTGCTCGCGGGATCGCTTGGCAATCCCGACGACGGCGCGGCGCTGCTGCTTTTCGAGGCGGATTCCACCGCAACCGCCGAGACTTTTGCGAAGACCGATCCTTACGTGACGGGCGGCGTTGTGAGCCGATGGACTGTGCGGTCGTGGGACCTCGTCGTAGGCGCAGATCGCGTTGCGTCGCAAGCGCCCGCAGGCAGGCCTAGGCAGGCGTAGCGGCAGGCCGGGCGGATTTTTCCAGCCACCCGACGTCGGGGGTCGCGTAGGGGCGGAATGTTTCGAGCGAGCCCTCGCGCTCGTTGTAGTAGAGCGCGCGGTGGAGGCCGAGGTTGCCGCCTTTGGGCGAGTCAATGAGGCTCGCGGAGTCGTTTGCGCTCATTTGGAAAACGACGCGCATTTCGAATTCGCCGAGCGCCTTGCGGTTGAAGAAACGATTCACGCTGCTGAGCGTGTCCACCGACGTGAGCACGTGAATGCCATTCGTCGCGCCCTCCGCGACGAGCTCCGCGAATTGCGCGCCGGGCTTGGCTGGCGCTTCGTCGCCACCCATCGAAAAATCGAAGTCGTCCTCGTGCCTCAGTTTTTTGAAACGCTGCAGGCCGTGCACAAAGAAATAAATTTCCTGCGCGCCGGGCACGCCGTCCGCGCGCTGTTTCAACTCACCGTGCAACTCCTTCAGGACATCCTCGATGTGCTGCCCGGTGGCGACCGTGACGGGATGCGACACCGACTCGACAATGCCCTCGATGAACTCGAGGTCCGCGGAGCCGGGCGCGGTGGAGTGCAGGAACACAAATTTCGCGGAGCCCGCGGGATATTGCGCCGCGAGGGCGAGCAGGGAATTGCCGAGCATGGCGAGCGCGGCCTCGTCGCGCTGACCGACGACGAGCAGGTTGCTGCCACTCTGCCGGTGGAAGACGAGTTCGGTCGGGCCCTTGATGGAATTAGGCGCGCCGATCCATGCGCGCGCGGCGACCGGCGCTTTGGTCGCGCGGGTTTGCAGCACGTGCGCGAGCAGCGCGTTCTCGCCGATGTTCGCGGGTGCATTGCCCTCGAAGACGATGGGCGTGGCGTCCATCTCGGGATGCCGCTCCGCCTCGGCGCGGATCTTGTCGAGGCAGCGGTCGCGTTCGTCTTCGGGCAGCCAGCAGACCTGGAAAGGGCTGTTGCCCTCGAGCACGCCGGCGGAGTCGTTGTAGATGCCCTCGCCCGGCCGCGAAAGCAGACGCGGCGCGGGATTGTTGTCGTCCATGATGAGGTAGGAATCCGCCTCGTTGCATTGCAGCGCGATGCGGATGACCATCTGGCCGAGCGTCGCACGGGCCAGCGAATAAGCGCCGCCGAGAGTCTGCGAGCCGAGCAGCACGTGGATGCCGAACGCGCGGCCCTGTCGCACGATGCGATCGAGCAGCACCGACGCGCTCTGCGCGATGGAGTCGTCCTCGACGAACAATTCCTGGAACTCGTCAATGATGAGCATCGTGCGCGGCATCGGCTCCAGGCCGCCATCCGGCTTCGCCTTTGCGCCTTCGCGCTTGTAGCCGGCGACGTCCTGCACGCCGAGTTTGCGGAAGAGATCGCCGCGGCGGCGGAGTTCGTCATCCACACGCTGGAGCACGCTGAGGCCGAATTCGCGGTCGCTCTCGATGGCGACGACCTTCGCGTGCGGCAGTTTCTTTTCGGCGTAGCATTTGAATTCCACGCCTTTCTTGAAATCGATGAGGTAGAATTCCACCTGCTCCGGACTGCACGTGAGCGCGAGGTTCGTGATGATCACGTGCAGGAGCGTGGACTTGCCGGAACCGGTCTTGCCCGCGAGCAGGGCGTGCTGGCGGGTCCCCTTGCCGATGGCGAGCATCTGCTGCTTCGTCGCGCCGGTGCGGCCCACCGCGATGCGAAGTTCGTTCGTCGTGTCGCCCTGCCAGAGCACCTGCGGCGAGATGGCCTCGAACGGCACCTGCACCTGGTTCGCCTCGGTGCTGCTCGTGCCGACTTTTTCGATGAACTCGATCGCCACGTCCGTCGCGGGCGCGGGGTCGAGCACGAGTCGCGCGTCCACCGCAGTGTTCTCGCTTTCGAGGACGAGTCCGCTGCGGCTGCCCTGGATGCAAACGCTGTTCGTGCGCAATTCGTCAGCCACGAATCCCGACGGCATCGGCTGGCGTTTGTCCCAATGCACAAACGTGTAAACGCCGCATCTCGGCCCGCTCGTGATGATGCTCTGCAGGCGCTTGACCGCAGTCTCGCTGAAGTTCGCGGGGAAATCCGCGACGACGAGGAAATGGTATTTCTCGGCCGTGCTGCCGGCCTGCTCGTTGTATTCGACGATCGTTGGATATTCGTCGCGCAGATACATCTGGATGATCTTCTCGATGTGCTGGTTCAGCTCCGCGAGCCGCGCCTCGATCTGGTCGGATTGCGTCCAGATGCGGCGCGAAATGAGGCTCTCCTCGTAGTCGCCGAGGTGCATGAGGCCGGCGAAATTCTGCCCGAGCCCGACTGGGTCAATGATCGTAAAACTGAGCTTTGCCGGCGGCGTGGTGGCGAGCAGGCGCAGGATGATCTGGTTGAGGCACGAGATCACCGACGCGCCGACCGGACCGTCCACTTCGAACAACAGCGAGCCGCAGCCGGGATAGGCGAGCGCGAGCGGAATGGAGACCTGATCCGGCCCGGGCAGACGCAACCGCGAGCCGGCGACTCCCGGCGGGATGTCCACGTCGAGGCGGGCGAATTTTGTCGCGGGCAGAAATTCGGTCCGCGGGCGCCAGTTTTCCACGTATTCCTGCGTCCATGGCGGGAAGGTGGAGTCGGCGCCGGCATTCATTTCCGCGACGGCGGCGTAGAGCGGTTCGATTTCCGCATGCCAGCGCGTCTCGAGTTCGCGCCATGCCTTGTCCTCTTCGGCGGCGAGCATGGCGGAGGAGGTTTCGCCAAGGTTGGTGGCGTGTCCGCGCAACGCGCCCGTTTCCGAATTGATGTGCCCGACCCGTGCGGCATGCGCGGCCTCGATGCGCGCCATGCGCGTCTTGAAGATGCGATCGTTTCGCTCGATCGCCCGCGGACCGCGCTTTTCGAAACGGTTTTTCTCGCGCTCCTCGAACTTGGTCTTGATCTCCTCCGCACGCTCCCACTTGCTGTCCACGTCGGTGTTCACCGTGGTGGATTCGTGTTCGATGCGGGCGATCTCGCGTTCGTAGGATGCAGCCTCCTCCGCATGGCATGCGGCGAGCAACGCGCGTGCCTCGACAATGGCGCCGGTCGCGGCAAGGGCCGCGGGCTTCGAGCGGGTTCGGCCCATCGCATGAAGGGTGAAAAGCGCACCAGCGGCCACCGCTGTAATGAGGGCGGGCACGATCCATCCGGCCGGATGGTGCACGAACAAAAATGCGCACACAGCAACGAGCGGAATGACCGCCCACAGCGGCGCGACGCCGAAAATGCGCGGCAGCGGCAGCCTGCGGAATTCCGCGAGCCGTTCCTTCGCAGCGGCAATTCCATCCTCGAGTTCGCTAAAGAGTTCGTCCCAGTCGCCGGACGGCGATGACGTCGCGGTCGCGCGCAGCCCGTGCAGAAAACCGGGATAGCCGAGGAAATATTCCTTCATCCGCTTTTCGAGCGTGCGCAGTGCGACGTCGCGGCGAGCCAGCGTTCCCTGCAACTGCTCGCGCTTCGCCTCGGCGGATTCGCGCTCGGATTGCAGGCGACGCGAAGTCGTGAAGTGGCCCATTTGCAGTCCGCCGAGCCAGCGCTCGCCCTCTTCCCGCGCACGACGCGGCAGGTTGCGGATGCCGGTGTTCACCAGCGAGCGAATGTGCGTGCGGCGGCGGCTGTGAATTTCCGATGCGTGCGTTTTCGCGGATGCAAAGTCCGCCTCGGCGTCAGCGATGCGATCGACGAGCACGCGGTCCGCGCCCTCGAGAGCCTCGCTGGATGCGCGTTCCGCGGCGTATCGGCGTTCGCGCAGGCGGCGCGCGGTTTCGCCCTCCTCCTTTTTGAAGTCCGCCAGCGTCCGGTGCAGGCGGTCGAGCAGGTCCAGGCCGTGCGCGACGCCGAGTTGTTTCACATCACTCACAATCGCTCCTCACTTTGCGCAGCAGACGATCCAGTTCATCGAGGGCCTCGCGGGATTTACCGATGAGCGAGGGCAGTTCGTCGAGGTATTCGCGCTGGAATTGCGCGGCCTTCGCGTCGCGCCAATGGACCTGCGTCTCCTGCCATTCCGCGGAGAGATTTTTCGCGGACTGGGCGAGTGTCGAGGAACATCCTTTGGCGCTCATGCGGGAGAATTTTGCGAGGGATTCAAGGTTTCTGCAGCTCCTCCGCGGCCTCGCCTTCCGCGGTGGCGGGAGCGTCGGTCGGAGCCTGTCTTTCGGAATAGACATCGAGTGCCTGCTGGGCGTTCGCAAGAAAAGCGATGCCGCGCGGCATCTGGTGCTCGAGCACGGTGCGCAGCGTGCCGAGCTGCTTGACGACAGGATCGGCGACGAGGTCGAAATTCCGCTCCCATTTTTTCACCGCACGCAGTTTGTCCTCGGCCTCGTGGAGCGCGCGGCGGGCCTTGGTGACGGCGTTTTGCTGGGCGGCGGTGGAATCCTGCAGGCTGGAGAGCCGGGCTCGCATGTATTCCTGCTGCACTTCGTCGAACTTTTTCTGCCGGCGGCGAATCTCGTTCTCCCAATGCATCCGCTGGTCATGCCGCAGCCACTGCCGCGTGCGCTGCACCTCCGCAGCCACCTCGTCGAGCACCTGCATCGCGGCCGTGCGGAACACTATCAAATCCGAGCGGAACGCGCCCAGTGCTTCGATCGAGGAGACATGGACGTTCTCGGCCATGCGTCAATGCTGATCCAGGTATTGCTCGATGCGCTGCGCCTTGCGCAGGAGGTAGGGCGCGTGCTTGTCGGCAATCTCGACAAACTTCTTGAGCGCTTTCATCGTCTGCACGAATTCCTCGGAAAATTTGTCGTGCTCCTGGTCCTGCCAGCTGCTGCCGAGCGCCGCGAATCGGGCTTGCAGCGACGCCGTGCGGTTCTGGATGTCCTGGTTGAATCGCTTGAGTTCCGATGCGAAGCGGCGGACCTCCTCGGGGTCCATGATTGCCTGTGCCATGGTGATTGCGTGTGAAGGTTTGGGGAAGCCGCGCGGGGGAACGGATCTTGGGATTGCGATCACCATAGCACCGCGCCCGCTGTGTTACAATATGGCCATACGATTGACGTGCGCAACGCGGCCCCGCCATAACGCGCACATGAGACTTCCCCCGTTCGTCCGCTCCGCCGTCCTGCTCGTCGCCGTGGCGTTTTCCGCCAATTCCGGCCGCGCGCTTACGATTGATGAAACGCGCCTCACGGCCTACGGAACTTTTGAGGAAAAAAGCGCGGATAACGTCCGCTCTCCGCTCACAGCCGCGGGCTATACAATCCGCAACAGCGACGAAAAGCTGCTCAAGACGACCGCAGTCATCGAGGCAAAAGTCGGTACATCGTTCGGCATTGATTACATCCTCTACGGCCGGCCCGTGGGCAGGCAGCTGAACCTCTTCATCCGGTTGCGCCGCCCTGCGATTACGAATCCCGCAACCGGCGAGACAACGACCGTGGATGAAAACGTCACCCCGGCGTGGATCAGCCTGCAAAAGCACGACGGTTTTCGCTTCGAATATCCGTGGGAACTCGTTCCCGGCAAATGGACCTTTCAAGTTTTCCACGACTCGAAGCTGCTGCTCGAAAAGGAATTCGAAGTCCGCCTCGCCGCGAAATAAGCGCGGGAATTCGCGCAGTTTTCACCGGTG
>JBOHXO010000208.1:0-9095 GCA_050737475.1 Chthoniobacterales bacterium | reverse complement strand
CCGCCGGGCATGTGGAGGATGTCGCCATAGTTGCCATCGCTCGCCATGTAGGTGGTGATGACGCCGTGCGAGCCGGCGCGATAACGGAGGATGGCCGCGCCGGCGCCGTCGCCGAAGAGCACGGCGGTGTTGCGATCCTCCCAATCCACGATGGAGCTGAGCTTGTCCGCGCCGATGACGAGGACGGTGTTGTAGGTGTGGTTCGCGATGAATTGCTGGGCGACCTCGACCGCGTAGAGAAATCCGGAGCAGGCGGCGGAGAGGTCGAAGCAGGCAGCCTTCGATGCGCCGAGAATGCGCTGCACGTGGCAGGCGGTGGCGGGAAAAAATGTGTCGGGCGTGACGGTGCCGACGATGATGAGGTCAATCTCCTCCGCGGTGACACCGGCCTGCTCCATCGCGCGTTCCGCGGCCTTTGCGGCCATGTGGCTGGTGTGCTCGCCCTCGGCGGCGATGCGGCGCTCCTTGATGCCGGTGCGGGTGGTGATCCACTCGTCACTGGTCTCGACCATTTTCTCGAGGTCGGCGTTGGTGAGAATGCGATCGGGCACGTAGCTGCCTGTGCCGATGATGGAAACGGTGCGATTCGGTTGTTTCGATCGCGTCCGCGGGGATTTACTCATTGATTGAATTGCGCGATGGCCTCGACGATGCGGGGATTGATCCGCTTCTCGATCAAGTCACAGGCTACGCGGATGGCATTCTTGATGGCAAGGGCGCTGCTGGCGCCGTGGGCGATGATGGCAATGCCGTCCACCCCGACGAGCGGGCTGCCGCCATACATCTCGTAATTGGTTTTGTTGCGGATGGCGCGAAAGGCATTTTGCGCGAGCAACGCGCCGGCCTTGCGCTTCGGGTTCGCCATGAGTTCGCGCTTGAGCCAGCTGAAGACGGCGCTGGCCGTGGCTTCGCAGGTTTTCAAAACGACGTTGCCAACGAAGCCGTCGCAGAGGACCACCTCGACGGGGCGCTCGAAGAGATCGTGGCCCTCGACGTTGCCGCGGAAGTTGAGCTTGCTGGCCTTGAGAAGCTTGAAGATTTCCTTGGTGAACTCGTTGCCCTTTTGATCCTCCCCGCCGATGGACATCAGGCCGATCGAGGGATTCTTTTCGCCGAGCACGAGTTCCGAAACCACGGCGCCCATGATGGCGTATTGGAGCATGTGGATCGGGCGTGCGTCCACGTTTGCGCCAGCATCAATGAGCACGCAGACGTTGTGTTCGGTGGGCAGGTAGCTGGCGATGCCCGGGCGCTCGACGCCCTCGAGAGTGCGGAGCTTGATGGTGGACGCGGCGACCATCGCGCCGGTGTGGCCCGCGCTGACCACGGCGTCGGCATCGCCATTTTTGACGAGGTCCACGGCGCGGTTGACCGAGGAATCCTTTTTGCGGCGGACGGCCTCGACGGCGTGATCGGTCATCTCCACGACTTCCGTCGTGTGAACGATCTCGATGCGCGAGTCCGAGCACTTGCATGCCGTGAGTTCGCGCTTGAGCTGGGCTTCGTCGCCGGTGAGGTAGAGTTTTTTGAGACCCTTGAGTTCGCGCAATGCCAAGGCCGCACCGGCGATGGCGTTTTTGGGAGCGTAATCGCCCCCCATGGCATCAAGAGCGACCCTCATGGGCTGCTACGGCGAAAGCGGGTTACTTGGCCTCGATGGTGAGGACCTGGCGGCCTTTGTAATAGCCGCACTCCGGGCAGGCGGTGTGGCTGAGCAGCGCGGCGCCGCACTGCGTGCACTTGGCAAGCTTCGGGGCATGCCAGCGGTTCGCGGCCTTGCGGGTGCGCAGGCGCATTTTCGAGGTTTTACGTTTAGGGACTCCCATGACTGGAAAGGGTTCGGGTTATTTCTTCGGTTTCAATTGGTCCAGCGCATTCCAGGTGGAAGGATCCACTTCTTCGGTGAGTGGCGCGGCGGGCGCGCTCTGGAAAGTGGCCGGACATTTCGTCCTGCCATCAGCATCACACCGAGGATGCGAGGGCAAGATGAGGAGAATATCCTCGCGTATGTCCGGGGTCAAGTCCACGGATTCGCGGCCCTCAAGCTCGGCCTGGGTGGCGAAATCCGGCACGACAAGCGTGGTTTCGAAGAGGCGCAGGCATTTGACGCACTGAAGCTCGACAGGGACGGAAAGGGTGCCGGTGGCGAAAAGTCCGCCGTCCGAGAGGCCGATGTCCAGGGAGCAATGGACCGGGCCGGTGGCGCGGCCGGTTTCCAATTCGAGCAGGGAAGGATCGAGATCCTCTTCGATGTGGGCCTGTCCGTGGGTGAGCTGGCGGAGATGGATTTTCACGACTGAAAGGCTGGCTGAATGTGACTGGAACGCAGGAAGAGTGCCGATCCATTCTCCAATCCCGTTTCCGGAATTTCCAAATCTATTTCCGAAATTTTTCGCGCAGGGCGTCGGCGACCGGTGACGGCACGAACGCATTCACGTCGCCACCGAGCCGTGCGACCTCCTTCACGATGCGCGAACTGAGGAAGGTGAACTCCTCCTGCGGCGTGAGGAAAATGGTCTCGAGCTGGGGGTCGAGGCGGCGGTTCATGAGCGCCATCTGGAACTCGAATTCAAAATCCGAAATGGCTCGCAGGCCGCGGATGACGACGAAGGTTTCCTTGCTCTTTGCGAACTCGACGAGCAGGCCGTCGAAGGTCTCCACGCGGATCGGCGTGTCGGCAGGCAGGGATTGCCGGATCATCGCGGCGCGTTCGTCGGCGGTGAAGAGCGGATTCTTTGGCTCGTTGCAGGCGACTGCGACGACGAGTTCCGAAAAAATCGCGCCGGCGCGGCGGATCACGTCGAGGTGCCCCAGCGTGAGCGGATCAAAACTGCCGGGATAAATGGCGCGGCGCGTGCCCATGGAGCGAGGGAATATCAGCCGCAGCGGGGCGGGGCAAGCCGGGTTCGGTCGCGGCGTGGCGCCTACAGCGATCTTTCGCGCAGGTGGTCCTTGTGATCCACGCCCCACATGTCCACGGAGATGGTGTGTCCGTCCTCATCGGTGACGGTGCCGATTGGTTTTCGCGTGTCGTCGTATTTGAGGGATTCCACGTGGCCGTCGAAGAAAAGGTAGTTCGCGTGTTTCCCGTGGCGGAGTTTGTCGAGCTGCCCCGGAGCCTTCGAGTCGCGATCGGCGCGGTGAGAGCCGACCTGCTCTCCGCCGCCGAGGGTCTCCGCGAGCAGGATGGTCTTGCTCTGCTGTCCGACGGTGAAGATGGACTGGTTGTCGTAATACCAATTCAGGCCGTAGCCCGGCTGCGAGGGATATTTCCTGCGTTTCTGTCCCGGGCAGGTGAAAACTTCCTTCTTTCCGCCGGGCAGATATGACGCGAGCAATTCGTCGTAGCCTCCGCCGCCCTTGGGATAATACCGCTGCATCAGGTGGTTGTTGTTTTCCTGAATGTAGCCCTGAATGCCCGCGAAAATCTGCCGCATGTTGCTCACGCATTTTGCGGATGTTCCGTAATTGCGAATGACCGGGAAGGCGCTGAAAACGAGGAGCGCCAGCACCGCGATGATCGCCACGGCGACAAGAAGCTCCATCAACGTGAAAGCGAGCCGGCCGTTTTTCCGCGAAACGCGCATTCTGAAACTATTGTCGCAATCGCCGGGCGCGCAACAACGAGTTCCCGCGGTGCGCTATTCCCACTCGATCGTGGCGGGCGGCTTGCTCGAGATGTCGAGGACGACGCGGTTCACGCCCTTCACCTCGTTGATGATGCGGCCGGAGATGCGCGCAAGCAGGTCGTAGGGCAGGCGCACCCAATTCGCGGTCATGCCATCCTGGCTCTCCACGATGCGCAGCGCGATGGTGTAATCATAGGTGCGTTCGTCGCCCATCACGCCGACGCTGCGGCAGGGCAGCAGCACGGCGAACGACTGCCAGACCTTGTAATACCAATCGGCGGCCTTCATCTCCTCGATCACGATCACGTCGGCGTCGCGCACGATGCGGAGTTTTTCCGGCGTGAGATCGCCGAGCACGCGCACGGCGAGGCCCGGGCCGGGGAACGGCTGGCGGCCGACAAGACTGCGCGGCAGGCCGAGTTCGTAGCCGACCTCGCGCACCTCGTCTTTGAAGAGCTGGCGGAGCGGCTCGACGAGCTGGAACTTCATGCGCTCGGGCAGGCCGCCGACGTTGTGGTGGCTTTTGATGAGCGCGGCGGGATTGCCGCCGATTGCGACGGACTCGATCACGTCGGGATAGAGCGTACCCTGCGCGAGGAATTTGTAGCCGTGCACGCCCTTCACGGATTTTTTCAACTCAGCGGCGGCGGCCTCGAACACCTTGATGAACTCGTTGCCGATGATCTTGCGCTTGCGCTCGGGATCGGTGACGCCCTTGAGCTTCGTGAGGAAACGCTTCGATGCGTCCACGACCTTGAGCTTGATCTTGAAGTGGCCCGCAAAAAGTTTTTCGACGGCCTCGCGTTCGCCTTTGCGGACGAGGCCGTTGTCCACGAAAATGCACGTGAGCTGCCTGCCGATGGCCTTGTGGAGGAGCGCTGCGGCGACCGAGGAATCCACGCCGCCGCTCAGGCCGAGGATCACGCGATCCTCGCCGACCTGGGTGCGAATGTCCGCACAGGCGCGCTCGATGAACGAGCCCATCGTCCAGTCCGATTTGCAGCCGCAGATGCGGTGCACGAAGTTCGCGACGATTTCCCTGCCGCGCGGCGTGTGCACGACCTCGGGGTGAAATTGCAGGCCGTAGATATTCCGCTTCGTGTCGCCGATCACGGCGTGCGGGGAATTTTCCGTCGTGCCCATCGGCGTGAAGCCTTTTGGCAGGCGCGTGATTTTATCGCCGTGGCTATTCCAGACCTCGAGCTTCACGGGAAGCTTCGTGAAGAGCGCGCAGCCTTTGCCGGCGGTCAGGGTGCCGGCGCCGTATTCGCGATGCGTCGAGCGCTCGACCTTGCCGCCGAGATTGTGCGCGATGAGCTGCATGCCGTAGCAGATGCCGAGAACGGGCACGCCCAGGGCGAAGATTTTTTTGTCAATTTTCGGCGCGCCCTTTGCATAGACGCTGGCCGGTCCGCCCGAGAGGATGACGCCGCTCACGCCGAGTTTGCCGAGGTCGGCGGCTGTCGCAGTGTGCGGAAGAATTTCGGAATACACGCTGCACTCGCGCACGCGGCGCGCGATGACCTGCGTGTATTGCGAACCAAAATCTAGAATGACGATCCGGCCGCCGCCGGACGCAGGCTTGGAGGCGTCGGACATTATTTTGGAAATGGGATGTGTCGCTTAGCGGTAGTCTGAGCCAAATGAGTCGCTGGTCGGATTGTTCGGGACAATCGTGCCCTGGCCCTGGATGCCTCTTTGGAATTGCTGGCCGACCTCGTCGGTGGAAGAACTCTCCGAGACTGCGCAACCGGTCAGCAGCACGCACAAATAGACTCCGCAAAGAATGCAGGCGATTTTCACCCGGGCAGCATAGAAAAACGCGTTGTCATGGCAATCCCGATTCCGCCCGAATTGCTTTTGAGCGCCTATCGCCGCGGGGCGTTTCCCATGGCGGTCTCGCCCGGGGAGATCCGGTGGTTCAGCCCGCAGATGCGCGGCGTGCTGCCGCTCGACGATTTTCACGTGCCGCACGGAACGCGCAAGGCGTTGAAGGACGCGGCATGGGAGATCCGCGTGGACACGGCATTCGCCGAGGTGATGCGGGCCTGCGCGAATCGCGAGGAGACGTGGATAGATGAGGTGATTCTGGAAAGCTACACGCAGCTTCACGAGATGGGGCACGCGCATTCGGTGGAGGTATGGCGCGAGGGAAAGCTGGCTGGCGGGCTGTATGGCGTGGCGGTGGGCGCGGCGTTTTTCGGCGAGTCCATGTTTTCCCGTGCGACGAATGCGTCCAAGGTCGCGCTCGTGCGGCTCGTGGAAATTTTGCGCGCGGGTGGATTCCGTCTGCTCGACACGCAATGGGCCACGCCGCACCTCGCGCAATTCGGCGTGGTGGAAGTGCCGCGCGATCGTTACCTGCGACTGCTCGCGCGTGCGGCCGAAGCGCAGGCGGTCTTCCGCTGGCCGCCCCAGGCGGAGTAAGCGATGCCGGTGCGTGACGCGGCTTTGCCGTTGCCATTGCGCGCGGTGACAACGCATAATTTCCCGCATGAGTAGTGATTCCCCCGCTATTGATTGGGAGCAACTCGACATGATCGCCGATGGCTACACGCCGGACTTCGTCGAGATTTACCGCGAGTTTGAAATTGATCTGCCGCGCATTTTGTCCGAGGTGAAGACCGCCCTTGTCGCGGGCGATACGGTGCGCACGTCGCGGGCCGCCCATCAGGCGAAGGGAAGTGCCGCGAATTTTGGCTTTCTGGATTTCAGCGGCACGATGGCGCGGATCGAGCAGGAGGCAAAAGCGGGCAGCATCGCCGGGCTCGACAGCCAGCTCGAGACGGCCACGCAGCTTTTCCACCAGTCGCTGGCCGCTGTGAAAGCCGAGCGCGGAATTTAGCGACGGCCCGGACGGAGTCCTTCCGTTTTTACCAAACGTAGTCCTCACTCCTGCCGTCGCGGCCGAGGAAGCAACCCGTGTCGTCCATCGTGAGACTGGTGATCGTCGCGAAAAGGCTGCGCGCGGATTGTTCGGGGGAGAGCGGCGCATTTTCGCCGCCCATTTCCGTGCGCACCCAGCCGGGGCTGAGCGCGGTGACGATGATGCCGACCGCGCGGAATTCCGCCGCCATGGCGCGCGTGAGCATGTTCAAGCCGGCCTTCGAGACGGAGTAGGGGTAGTAGAGATTGTCCTCCTTGGTCGAGATCGAGCCGGCGCCGGAGGAGATGTTCGCGATGCGCGGCAGCGGGCTTTTGCGCAGCAGCGGCAGGAATGCGCGGCTCACGCGGGCGACGCCGGTGACATTGGTTTCGATGGCTTCCGCGAACCACGCGAGATCGAGGTCGCGCAGGGATTCGTCGCCCTCGCCGGGAAAAATTGCGGCGTTGTTGATGATCACGTCGAGGGAGTCCACCTCGCGGGTCACGGTCTGTGCGGCGGTCGCGACGGAGGAATCCTCGATCACGTCGAGCGGCAGCGGATGAAGGCCGGGAAATTCCTGTCCGGCGTTCCAGAGCATGGGCGTTCGCGGTTTGCGTGCACCGGCAAAGACCGTCCACCCCTCCTGCGCGAAGGTGATGCTCAGTGCGAGGCCAATTCCGCGGCTGGCCCCGGTGATGAGGACACTTCCGCCCATGTGCCGCTACGTCCCGTCGCCGAGGTGGTGGCCGGACGCGAGGTAGTTCGTGACGTAGTCGCGCACGGCGTTTTCGAGCGAAGCGGTTTTTTTGCGGTAGCCGGTGCGGCGCAATTTCGAGATGTCGGCGCAGGTGTGGTATTGATACTGCCCGCGAATGCTCTCGGGCATCTCGATGAACTCGATTTCCGGCTCGCGTCCGAGCGCGGCGAAGATTGCGCGACCGAGGTCCACCCACGTGCGCGCGACACCGGAGCCGACATTGTAAAGGCCGCCGGCTTTTTCGGATGCGGCGAGATGCAGCGTCATTTCCACGGCGTCCTTCACATAGATGAAATCGCGCATCTGCTCGCCGTCCTTGAACTCGGGCTTGTAGCTTTTGAAGAGGCGGATTTTTCCGGTCTCGACGATCTGCTGGTAGGCCTTGCAGACGAGGCTGCGCATGTCGCCCTTGTGCCATTCGTTCGGGCCGAAGACGTTGAAATACTTGATGCCGACGATGTCGTTCAAATAGCCGCGGCGTTGCGCGTGCAGGTCGAAGGCGTGTTTCGAGTAGCCGTAGAGATTGAGCGGGCGGAGTTTTGCGAGATCGTCGTCGCGGTCGTCCATGCCACGCAATCCGTCGCCGTAGGTCGCGGCGGAGGAGGCGTAAACGAAGCGTGTGCCGTTCGCGAGCGCCCATTCGGCGAGCGTCTGCGTGTAGCGGTAGTTGTTCCGCATCAAATACGCGCCGTCGGTTTCAGTGGTCGAGGAGCACGCACCAAGGTGGAAGATGGTTTCGATTTTACCGAGTGTGTCGAACTCGACCGCGGCGAGCAATTCGTCCGCATCGAGATAGTCGTCGAACTTCAGCGGCGAGAGGTTTTTCCATTTTTCGTCATGCCCGAGGATGTCGGTGACGAGGATGTTTTCGACGCCGCGCTTGTTGAGCGCGTGAACGAGCGCGCTGCCGATGAATCCGGCGGCGCCGGTGACGAGCACTCGTTTCTTTTTGTGTTTGCGGGCCATGATTACTTGAGCAATTCGAGATCCATCAGGGTTTCTCGGTAGGGTTGTGCATCGTCCGCGTCAATGTGGTCGGCGATTTTCATCAACTTTTTTGCTTCGTTCTTTTTTCCGGCCATCAACAAATCTGCGGCATGCGCGTAATACCATGCGGCGCCGTCCTGCGGAAAATGCATCTCGGCGAGGGCCGAGCTCGACTGTTGCTTGAGACCACAAAGTAATGAGCACAGGTAGATGTCGTATTTGAGGATCGGCAGCGGGCCGAACCTGGACACGAGCGTCTTGAGCGCCGCCAGCGCGTCGAAATATTTTTTTTGCAGGTAAAGTTCCTCGGCGAGGTTGTATTGCGGCGGGAAGGCCTTCGGGTCCGCGGTCACCGCGGCCTTGAGGGCGCTTTCCGCTTCCGCGTAGCGGCGGAGTCTCGAGAGTGCGGCGCCGCGGGCGTTGAGGGTGACGGCGTCCGCAGGTCGCAGCGTCGCGGCTTCGTTCGCCTTTTTCAAAGCATCTTCGTAGCGGTGCGCCTTGATGTCGTCGGCAACCTGCTCGACCAATTTCGTCGCACGGGCGTCGTCGCGCAACTGGTCGTAGGCGGTCTCGCGCTTGTCCTGCGCAAACGCGGCGGCCGCCGTGCCAATGAGGATGAGAACGCAAAGGCGCATGGAGGGCTCAAGGTAGCTGCGGCGCGGAGGAGCGGGCAACTCAATCTTGCTGGCGCGCGCGTCGGCGCTTGCCCTACGCTCGCAGCCTCCCGATGCCGACGACTGGTTCCCTCGCACTCATTCTGCACGCCCACCTTCCCTTCGTGCGGCATCCCGAGCACGAGGACTTCCACGAGGAGGACTGGCTCTACGAGGCAACCGTGGAAACCTACATTCCGTTG
>JBOHXO010000207.1:0-9657 GCA_050737475.1 Chthoniobacterales bacterium | reverse complement strand
GAGTTGGTCGAACAAGGTTGGCGCGTTCGGCGCGGCTGCGGCGGACTTTTCGCCGGGAGCCAATGCGTCCTTGAGCGCGCCTTCGACGAGTTGGGCGCAGTGGATTTTCATGGGCGGGAGCGGGCCGAGCGGGGCGGAGAGGTCTTCGCCGCTCATCGAGAGCGCTTCCTCGGCGGTTTTGCCGCGGATCAAATCGGTGGCCATGCTCGCGACGGCGATGGCGGTCTGGCAGCCGAAGGTCTGGAACGTCGCCTTGTCTATGACCTTGCGCCCGCCCTCGTCCTTGAACTTCACCCACATCCGCAGCATGTCGCCGCAATCGGCGCTGCCCACGGTGCCCACGGCGTCGGCGTCGGCCATCTCGCCGAGGTTCTGGGGATTGCTGACCGCGGCCTGGATTTTGGATTCGAGATCGTTGCTCATTCGACGGAATAGCGTGGCAGGTTGGGATCCACTTCGAGGCTCCATGCATCAATGCCGCCGCGCAGGCCCTTGACGTTCGTGAATCCGTGGCCGGCGAAATAAGCGGCGGCATCGAGGCTGCGCGCGCCCTGGTGGTCAATGAGCACGATCAACGCGTCCTTCGGCCATTCGCCCATGATCGTCTGCAAAAGTTCCTGCGTGAAATGCTGCGCTTGCGGAATGTGGACGGCGTCGAATTCCTCCCGCGTGCGAATGTCGAGCAATCGCGCGTCGGCGGCATTGGCGGCGTCGCGCGGCTCGATGAGCATTTTCGCGTCCTCGGCGCAGGCCTGTTCGACTTCGGCGAGCACTGTCGCTGGATCGAGGCCGTCGTTGCGGGCACAGACCTCGGCAAAGGTTTCGTCGGGCCGGAATCCGCAGCTCGCACAGCCGCCGATGTGGTGGAGCCGGAAGAGCGCGCGCTGGGCGCCGGGCAGCACCTGGAGCAGCTCCTGCATCGTCGAGTCGGGCGAAAGAGTCGCGGTCATGAAAGGCAGATTAAGCGCAGTCGCCTCGCAAAGCAAAGCGCGGTCACGATTTCGGCTTTCGGAGAATGACGACGCGTGCTGCGGGCGAGACGTTATCCGCGGCGTCGGAGGCGTAGGCCTTGACGATCGTGCGCTTCGATTTAAGGGCGACCGTTTTTCGCCACGTGACTGTGCCGGCGGCGGTGATTTTTTTGCGGCCGACCTGGAGCGTCACGCGAGTCACGGCGATGTCGTCGCCCGCGGTGCCGCGAATCACGAGGCGCTTTTTCGAGGTGGTGACTTTGGCCCTGCCCTTGATTCGGACCGTTGGCGGCAGGTTATCCAACGCGGCAAAGCGCAGCACGCGATGGTGGGTCGCATCGCTGATCCAGAGTGCGCCGCCCGGCTCGGCAAAAATGCCCAGGAATGGGCTCTCGAAACGCCGTGAATTGAATCCCGGTGAATTGTCCGTGAAGCTGGTCTGGCCAATCAGGATGGACGCGGGTTCGTTGATGTTGAGCGAGGAAATGTCCGCGTAATACAGCGCGCGATTGTTGCCCTGGTCGAGCACCCACAGGCCGTTCGCGGAATCTGCAAACACGCCGGACACGTAGGAAAATTTGATCGCGGATGTGTCCGCAGAGATCGTGGTGAAATCCGGCTGACCGACGATGCGTGCTGCATTCGTGCCGTCCGAAACGGTGCCGGCCGAGGGAAATCCGAGCACGCGATTGTTGTTGCGATCGGCGACCCAAAGCGTGCCGGTTGCATCCATGGTGATGCCGGTGGGATCGTCGAATCCGAGCTGGTCGTGGCCCGCGGAGCTTGTCGTGAAGCGGGTGGGGCCGTTGCCCTGCCCGAACACACCGTCCGCATTCGCCCCCGTGGCCTTGTTTGCAGCGTCGTTGAAACGCAGCACGCGATTGTTGCCGGAATCCGCCACCCAAAGCCGGCCGCTGGCGTCCACGCAAATCCCCTCCGGTGCGTTCATGCCCGCCTGGGTGGTGGCGGCGGAATTCGACGTGGGATTCGGCTGGCCGAGCACGAGTGCCGCGGCGGGGTCATTTGTGGAAACGGTCGTGGCATTCACGAACATGAGCACGCGATGATTGTTTGCGTCGGAAACCCAAAGCCGCCCGCCCGCATCCACGCAAAGTCCGCCGGGCGAGCTTATCGTGCCGGCGTCGGGGGAGGGGGGCACGACGTTCGATGTCAGATCCGCCTGGCCGAACACAAGTTCGGCACTGGCGCCATTTGTCAGCGAGGCGGCATTCGCATACCGCAGCACGCGGTTGTTTTCCGTGTCCGCGACGAAAACCTTTCCCGTCGCGGCATCCACGACGACGCCGGAAGGTTCCTTCAAGCTCGCAGCGGCTGGCGGGATTGCGGTGTTTGCGGTCGTGAAATCCGCCTGGCCCAGCACGAGGTTTGCGCTCGCAAAATCCGGCACCTGCAGGGCGTATACGGACGCCGGCAACAGGATGGCGAGCAGCACGGACAACGGTTTCACTGATGGGAAACAAAGGCCATCCGGCGCGATGTCGCAAGTGCGGCGTGGCAAATCGAGGCTGGAGATTCGCATCGCTCGTGCCCTACCTTGCCCGCCGTGCAAAAAGCTCCACGCGCAATTTCCGAAGCGAAGGGCATCCTCGCCGTGCTTGTCGTGCTCATTCTCGCGAGCCTCATCTGGTGCCAGCCGCTGGCCGTGCTATGGATCGTCGCGATTCTGTTCGTGTTCTATTTTTTCCGCGATCCTGTGCGTGAGCCGGCGTATGACGACAACGTCGCAATCGCGCCGGCGGACGGGAAAATCGTCGCCATCGAGGAGCGGCTCGAGGGCGAGGCGTTGATGCAACACATGGTATGCATCTCGATTTTTCTTTCGGTGTTCGACGTGCATGTGAATCGCACGCCCATCGCCGGGAGAGTGACGCACAGCGAGGGCCGGAAGGGGCTCTATCTCGATGCACGCGACCCGGAGAGTGCACGGAAGAACACCAGCCGGCTTTGGGTTTTCGAGGGGGCGCGGGTGAAGGTGGCGGTGCGGCAGATCAGCGGCGCCATTGCGCGGCGCATCGTGCCGTGGTCAAAAGTCGGCGACGAACTCGCGCAGGGCGAAAAATTCGGAATGATCCGCTTCGGCTCGCGCACCGAGCTTTACGTGCCCGACGGTTCGAAGGTGCTCGTGCGCGTCGGCGAGTCGGTGCGCGGCGGTGTCACGCCGCTGGCGGAATTTCCGACCGCCGGCTCGAAAATTTCCACATAGAGCCCCTCCGGCCCGCGCGGTTTCCATTGGCGCAGTTTCCCCGCTGGAATGAATAACGCTGCCCTTCCGCGGATCGCGTGCTAGCCTGCGCGTCTTCGCCAAATGAGCAGCACCGGCCCGAAAATCTATCTTCTGCCGAACCTCATGACGGCGGGAAATCTCTTCTGCGGATTCGCCGCGGTGCGCAGTATTATCGAGGGAAAGGTCGCGGGAACGATTTCGCCCGAGAGCTTTGTGGGCGACCGCTACAAGGAGGCCATCGCATTCATCCTGGGCGCTTGCGTTTTCGACCTGCTCGACGGCCGGCTCGCACGACTCGGCGGGCGGGAGAGCCCATTTGGCAGGGAATTCGATTCCCTCGCGGATGTCGTGTCCTTCGGCGTCGCCCCGGCGCTGCTGGTCTACGACATCGTGCTGCGCGACTTCGCCAAGACAGGCTGGGTGATCGCCTTTTTCTACCTGCTTTGCGGCACGCTGCGCCTCGCCCGTTTCAACTGCATCGCCGCCGATCCCGCGCACAAAAATGCATCGAAGGATTTCGAAGGCTTCCCGATTCCCGCGGCGGCCGGCCTCATCGCCTCGCTGACGTTGTTCATGCTCTGGCTCAACGAGGGACAGCACGCCCTCGGCCCGTGGAAATTCGGTTTGCCGGCGATCATGATTTTCGTGTCGGTCCTCATGTTTAGCCACGTGCGCTACCCGAGTTTCAAGGCGGTCAACTGGCGCACGCAGCGATCCCTGCCGGCGTTTCTCGTGGTGATCGGAATTCTGGCCGTCACCGCGTTGAATTACCAATGGATGCCGGCCGTGCTGTTCGTCGCATTTCTTGTCTACGGCTTCGTGCGGCCATTCGTGAGCAAGGCGTTCCGCCGCGAGATCGAGGACGATGATGAGTCCGAGGAATCCGAGGAACCGCAAAAACGCGATGCAGCTTGATCTGGGCATCGGAGAGACGGACGCCGACGCGCCGCGCATCCTGAGCGTCACCGAACTCACGCGGCAGGTCCGCGAAACGCTCGAGGGCCGCTTCGCGGAAATCTGGGTGCGTGGCGAGATTTCGAATTACCGCCGGCAGGCCTCGGGCCATCATTATTTCACGCTCAAGGACGATGGCAGCCAGCTACCGTGCGTGCTTTTCGCCGGCGCGGCGCGGGCGTTGCGCGGGCTGCGGATGGCTGACGGAATGCAGGTGCAGGCGTTCGGTGAGATCACGGTCTACGAGGCGCGCGGGCAGTATCAACTCGTCGTGCGGCTCGTGCAGGAGGAGGGGATCGGCGCGCTGCAGGCGCGGTTCGAGGCGCTCAAGGCAAAGCTCGCGGCGGAGGGTTTGTTCGACGCGGCGCGCAAACGCGCGCTCCCGAAATTTCCCGCGCGCATTGGCGTGGTCACGTCGCCGACCGGCGCGGCGATCCGCGATTTTTTGAAAGTGATTCACCGACGCATGCCCGGTGTCGGCGTGATCATCAATCCCGTGCGCGTGCAGGGTCGCGGCGCGGCGGCGGAGATCGCGGCGGCTGTCGCGGAATTCTCGAGGATTGAGCCGCGTGTGGATCTCGTCGTCGTGACACGCGGCGGCGGGAGTCTCGAGGACTTGTGGGAATTCAACGAGGAGGCCGTGGCGCGCGCCATCGTGGCGTCGGAGATTCCCGTCGTGAGCGCGGTCGGCCACGAGATTGATTTCACGCTCTCGGATTTCGCCGCGGATTTCCGTGCGCCCACGCCGAGCGCGGCTGCGGAATTGATCGTGCCCGATGCCGGCGAATTGCTCGCCGGCGTGGCGCAGCGTGTGATGCGCATGCTGCGCGAATGCGCCGGCGCGATCCGCCACCAGCGCACACGGCTCGCCGGCCACGAACGCTCCGCGCTTTTTCGCGAGCCGATCCGCATTTTGCGCGAACGCAGCCAGCATGCGGATGCATTGGAGGCCGCGATGCATCGCGCCGTGGCGCTTGAATTCAAGGGCTTGCGCGAGCGACTCGAGCACGCGGCAAGGGTGATCTCCGCACATCGCCCCGCACCCCGGATCGCAATGCTGCGCGACCGTCTTCTTCGTGCGGGAACTTTGCTGCACGGCACCGCGACGCGCGCCGTGGCAAAGCAGCGCGAAGGATTGTGCGCGTTGGAAAACCTGCTGCACACGCTCAGCCCCGCCGCCACGCTGGCACGCGGTTATTCGATCACGCTCGATGCCCGCGGCGGCATTGTGAAATCCGTTGAGCAACTCGCCGCGGGCGACGCGATGCGCACCCGCCTTGCCGATGGCGAGGCCGATAGCGTGGTTTCCGGGACGAGACGTTCCTGACGCCTGCGTCGTTTGTCCGGTCGGTGAACGATTCCCCCAAGGCATTCTGGAGGCGTGAGCGGGTGTTGAATATTGGCGGTGAATTCGTCCGAAGCGCAGTCCTGCTTCGTGGGGAGGGAGCGGGAATTTTCGAACCAGATGAAACTCAAGCATTGCGCATTTGCCATGGCCGGGTCGCTCGCATTCCTTTTTGGGGGATGTGATCAGAATGATTCCACCGAGGCGGAGGCCACTCCGGTGCCCACGCCCCGCGCGGTCGCCACTCCGGTGCCGACGTCCACACCGACGCCGGTCGCTGTCAAAAAAGGGCTGTATCTCAAGCGCCGGATTTCGCTCTCGAACGACACGGGCATTTTTGGATTCGACGCCGGCACCGAGTTGAAGCTCGTGAGCCGGAAGGGCGACACGCTCGTCGTGATGGCGAAGGATGTGCAGGTTGAAGTCAAGGAATCCGACACGACGCAGGATGTGGAGGAGATTGCGGTGTCCGCGCCACCCGCGGCCACACCCACCCAGGCACAACTGGCCGCACTCGCGGAAAGGAAAAGGCAGCAGGCTCAGCAAATGGAAGCTGCGGCCAGGGCCCGCGACCTGGCCGCGCGCCAGAGCAGGATCCAGCAGTTGGCTCAGCAAATCGCAGCGCTCGGCGCGCAGCGCGATGGAATCAATGAGCAGATGAGTGCGAGCCATGCGGATCCGACCCGATCGCCGGAGGGCAGGGCCCGGCTTGCGCAGATCCAGCGCATCGATGCGACGATCGCGCAGATCAACGCCCAGATTCAGAAAGTGCAGGCGGGAAAATAATCCCGCCGGCGGCGTGTCGCAGCGGCTTCGCGAATCCGGTTGCGCAACGCACCGCCAAACTTTGGCAAGCGTCCGTTAGCGGCGATTGATGGGTTCTGAAAAAACGAGCCCGCATGAAAATCCACGCCCTGCTCGCCACTTTTCTCATTACCACCAGCTTCGCACACGCCACCTTGAACGGCCTCAACGCCAGCCCGCTTGGCGACCGCAACTCCGCCGACATCGGCTTCGCATTGTGGGACACATTTTCCGCCAAGACTTTCACCTGCGCCGTTCCGACCAGCGGCGACCTGTCGCTCGGGCTTTCGCAGTCCGAGACTACGCCCTTCGGTCCGTTCCTGACGGATTATTTCTACATGAGCAGCGGTGCGACCACGTGGACGATCACCGGCAATGCTCCGTCGATCTCCATTAATACCATCGTGCTGCAGATCAAGCTCACGCCGCCCGCCTCGGGCTCGATCACGAGTTTTCTGACGGCGAATTTGAACGGCGGCTCGAATGTGACCCCGATCGTGACGGCTTCGGGCATCGAAATCGGCGGCGCGGGCGGACTGGCCACATCCGGGTTCAGCGTGCTGCAATACACGTTCAGCGACGTGAACCTCACGAGCGGTCAGTCATTCACGATCAACATCCACAACGGCACGACGCCCGGCGGCTACCACTCGGCGATCGATGGCTTTGCGGTGGACGTCGCCCCGGTGCCCGAGCCCTCGACCTGCGGCATCGCTGCGACGCTGCTGCTCGCGGCAGTCGTCTGGCGTCGCCGCGTCTCGCTCCGCAAGGCCGCGCTGTAAATTTGATCACGATTGCGGTCGGGGCGCGCGGTTTGCGCTCAATCGCAATCCACCATCAATCCTTCGCAAGCGGTCGTTAGCGCCGCCGGGCGCGCAGCCTGCATCATCCCTTCGCTTTTCCATGTCACTTCGCATTGCGGCGCTTCTCATGCTGATTTTTTCGGGCTCATCCATGGCTTTCGTGATCAACGAGCCCGGCGCGGACCGTTGGATGTATCCGTTCAACACGACACCCGGCACCCGCAGCGCGGCCTCCGTTTTTGGCGCGGTGGGCGCGGCGGGTTTCGACGACCGCGACGGCCAGTTTCTCGTCCGCTTCGATACCGCGCCATTCGTCACGCCCGGCCTCGGCGCGTCGTTGTATGGCGTCACGTCGCTCACGCTCACGTTGACGGTGAACGTGGACGATTCGTTTTTCTACGACGATTCCTACGACTCGTATCACACGTTTGGCGATCCGCTGGCGCCGGGCTACGTGGCGGACGCGGATGCGGGGCGCCCCATCGAGCTTTTTGCCGTCGGATATCGCAACGGTTACAGCGAGTCCACCTTCGCGGAGAATGGCGCGTTTGCAGCCGGGAACCCGATGACCGAGGGCGCGCGCAACGCATTCGCGGCGCAATTCAACGACGGCGGTGCGCTCATTGATGTGTCGAACAACATCGCCGGCGCCTTCGAGGCCGTGCCGCTCTCGATCGGATCCATCTCCGGGGTCGCGCCGGGCGGCCTCGTGCCCGTGGATTCCGTGGTGACGTTCGACATCAATCTCTCGAATCCGTTTGTCGTCGCGTGGCTCCAATCCTCGCTCAACGCCGGTTACCTCGAGTTCATGGTGAGCTCGCTTTATCCCACGACGCAGGAGGCCTCGAGCGGGTATCCGTCCTTTTACACGAGGGAAAATCTGCTGCACGATCCCGACGAAGGCGATTATCTCGCCGGGCAATTGAGCGGAGTCGTGGCCGTGCCCGAACCGCGCGCGGAACTGCTTCTCGCGATCGGAGCGCTTTGTCTGCTCGCACGGAGGAGGCGGCATGCGTAACGGCGCTTTCACGCTCATCGAGATGCTCGTGGTGGTGACCATCATCGGCTCTCTCATCGCCCTTTCGGTTCCCGTGATGAGCCGCTATCTCAACGAAGGCTACAAGGCGAAGGAGATCAGCGCCGCGCGCAAAATCATCAGTGCGTATCTCACCTATGCCGCCGATCACGACGGAATGCTCATGGCCGGCTACAGGCAGGAACCCGCCACCGACGCGACCGGTGTGGCGCTCGGATTTCCCGCCAACGCACGCTATCCCTGGCGGCTCGCGCCCTATCTCGACTACGACATGCACGCGATCCTGTTCAACGGAAACGAAAACGCGTTGAAGGACGAGGTGGACACGCATTACGCGGCCAGCGTTTCGCCGAACCTTGGGATGAACGTCACGTTCGTCGGCGGCGATTATGGCAGCGGCAGCGACCTCGTTCCCTCGGATCGCACCTTCGCGAAATATGGCAACTTTTGCGTGACGCGACTCAATCAAGTTTCGCGGCCATCCAGCCTCATGGCCTTTGCCTCCGCGCGTCGCGGCAAGCGTCAGGTCGGATTCTACCAAATCAAATCACCCGTCCTCACCGCGACGCGATGGTCCGGAAAATGGGACGAGAATTCCGGCGCCGAGAGTTACGGCTTCGTGGATATGCGCTACGATAAAAAAGCCGTGGCAGCCATGATGGACGGACACATCGAACTGCTCGACGAAGATGGCATTCAGGACATGCGGCATTGGTCCAACCAGGCCGCCGAACAAAACGACCCCCATTTCAAATTGAAAAAACAATGAGCACCACCACCGATCTCAAAACAGCCTGGGCCGATCTGCGGCAGGCGGAACCCAGGCTGCGCATCCGCGATGCCGCCGCAAAACTCGGCGTGAGCGAGGCGGAGCTTCTCGTCACCGTTCCCGCAGTCACACGCTTGCGGCCGGAGTGGCCCGAGTTGTTCGACGCGTTCAAGACGCTGGGCCGCGTGATGTGTCTCACGCGCAACGAACACGCCGTGCATGAGCGCAAGGGCGTCTTTCGCGAGATCGGATTTTTCGGCGGCGGCGCGATGGGCCAGGTCGTCGGCCCGGACATTGACCTGCGGCTTTTTCTGATGCAATGGACCGCGGCCTTCGCCGTGCGCAAGGACGAGGAAACCGGCGCGAACGACAGCATTCAAATTTTCGGGGCCGATGGTCTCGCGATGCACAAGGTCTTCCTGCAGGAGGAGAGCGACCGCGTCGCGTTCGATGCGCTCATCGCGGAGTTCAAGGCCGATGAACAGGGCTTCGTCGCCGCGCCCGTCGAGGTGCCTGCCGCGGAGTTGCCCGATTCCGAAATTGATCGCGAGGGATTCGTCGCCGCATTCCGCGCGATGGAGGACACGCACCATTTCTTCGGACTGCTGCGCAAATTCAAGGCCGGCCGCGTACAGGCGCTGCGCCTTCTCGGACCGGAGTTCACCGTCCCGCTCAAGACCGACGTCTGCGGCGAAGTACTGCGCCGCGCCTCCGCCGAAAAACTTCCGAT
>JBOHXO010000206.1:0-5665 GCA_050737475.1 Chthoniobacterales bacterium | reverse complement strand
TCGCGCCCCGGCTTCCCCCCCCGGGGAATTACTCTCGCGTGATGGCGATCGTGGATGTCTTCGAGACGTTTCCAGCCCCATCAATCGAGCGAATCTGGACGATGTTTTTTCCGAACTTGAGCTTTGCGGTGAACTTCCAGTTCGTTGTGCCCGTGGCCGGCTTGAAACCAGCCTTGCCGACTTTCACCTCGACGCGGGCGATGCCGTTCTTGTCGCTCGCCGTGCCGCGAATGACGTAAGCCGGCTTCGTCGTGCTCACCGCGTCTTTTCCGCTGATCTTCAAGACCGGCGGCAGCGTGTCGGGCACGTCGGTGATGCGCAGGTTGTCAATCGCCAGCTTGCTGTCCACGAGGAACGCGGCATCGCCGCCGTTGCCCACGGTGATTGATAGCGTCACTGTCTTTCCCGCGAAGGCCGAGATATCGGTCGTGGAAGTCAGCCAGCCGTCCTGCCCGATCGTCTGTGTATCGAGATAGGCGGCCCCATCAAGCAGGGCGACGGAATCGTCCGCCTGCAGGTCCTTCCGCGAAACTTCGACCAGCGTGACCGGCGTCCCTCCGGCGGGAGTCAGCACCACCGTCGCCGAGTCGTCGAACGCCGTCTGGTTGATCTCGTCGGTAAGGAAGCGGTATTCGAAGTTCAAAAACTTCGCGCTCGTCGCATCGCCGCCCACCACAAATGTCGTGGAGATGGTTTTCGTGCCGACGCCCTCGTTCGAGACCAGCCCGAAATGGGTGCCCTCGACGGGATTGATACTTCGATAGACGCCGATGATCGAGGTCGGCGCCGTGAAGTTCCCGAGGTCGCCGGTTTGCGTCCAATCCGCGGTGAGGAACTCGAAGTCGGAATTCTTGATTTGCGCCTGGACTGCCGAGGCAATCGCCAGCGAGAGGACCGCGAAGGATGTGGTGAATATTTTCATTTTTTTGAAGTGTGAAATTTGTCGTGACGAGGAATTCGCAAACATCAGTTGAGCTTGTGCGGGCCGTGCGCGATCGCGTAATTGGCCACGTTTTTGCCGAGGATCTGGCCGGCCTTGTTGTCGAACGAGAAGTGGATGCCGCCATAAATGCGGCTCAAGCCGTTCTCGACCTCGATCTGCGTGAGCGAAGTCACGGTGCGTGCCGGCTCGCCCCCCGTCGTGGTGTGCAGCGTGAGCGTGTTCGCATCGCCGAAGTAGTAACGAAGCACCTCCACGCCCACCACGGTGCCGCTGTGCCCGCTCGGATACGACGGGTGATTCGGCGTCACGATCACCGGCAGCCATGCGGAATAACTGTTAGTGACGGTGCCGTCGGGATTCGCGTTCAACGCCGTGACCGGGCGCCAGAACTTGTAGAAATACTTGGCGTCCCACTCCGCGATGCGCGTGTCCGCGACCGCGGTGTTGAGCTGCACGAACAGCAGCGCGTTATCGGCGAGGCTGAAATCATGCGAAAGGACGAGCAGCCGCGCGGCTTCGTTCACGAGAATCTCCGCGTCCTGCTTGTAAAACTGCGTGATGTGCGTCTGCTCATCCGAGTGACGCGAATTCGCGAGCGTTCCCAACGCCTTCGCCTCGGCGAGCGCCTTGAGATACCTGGCGCTGTCGAGGGCCGGCGGCGGAACCGGCCGGAACTGGCTGGCCGACGCGAGCACGAATGGCGTGACGCTTCCCCATTGCGCATTGATGCCGGGATTGAAAGTCGTCGGCGTGGTCTGCGACGGAATCGCGGAAGTATTCGGCGTGAGCTGGTAGGCGCCGGGGGTGATCGCTCCCGGGCCCGCGTAGGTCTGGTTCGGACTCGACCCGTCGGCCGCGCGCAATGCAATGACGTGCGCCGCAGCCGCCGCTCCCGCCGCGATGCCGTTCGTTTTGGCTGTGGCATCCGTCACCGCGTTGAGGCTGGTGGCGAGTTGCGCGTCGAGCACGGCCTGCTGCGCCGGAAAATAATTCACGAGCACGTCGTGCGCCGCCTGGGCCGCCGCCGCTTCGGGCGATGCGGGCAATGTCGCGGCCGTGCCGTAACCGCCATAAGCCGTGCCGAATTGCAGAATCGAATTCCCACCGTTGTAAACCGCGATGGATTCGATCGCCAGGATACGGCTCGCGAGGTTCGTGTTCAACGCCGTGCCTGAAAATGGTGCCTGCGCTTTGGTGACTTGCACGGAGAGGAGATTCCAATCCGTGATGACGTCCGCATGCAGACGGGCGGTGGAGGTGGATAAAATGGCGGCCGCGAAGGCCGCACGGGTCAGGAAGATCGCTGATTTCATTGTTTTGATTTTTAGTTGCATTTGACCCACCCCATTTTCACGCCTCGCAGCGCAAACAGAGGGTCGAATCATTGGAAAATGCTTTTCAAATATTTTATTAAATGTCTACTATTTTTATCGTATTAAAGTTAATTTACAGTGTAAATATGCCGCAATTTATATCTATTTAATAACGACTATTTTAATCGTATTTAACCAGGAAAGCCTTTGCTTCCATTTTTTGTAAAACCGCATCACCTTCTCCACGATGCCGGGCACAAAATCCGAACGGACGATGCGAATTGCAGAAGTTTTCCGCGCATTTTTGAAGCTCGGTCTCACGTCTTTTGGCGGCCCCGTGGCACATCTGGGTTTTTTCCGCGACGAATTCGTAATCCGGCGCAAATGGCTCAGTGAGGCGGCCTATGCGGACATCATCGCGCTGTGCCAGTTTTTGCCCGGTCCGGCGAGCAGCCAGGCGGGCATCGCGCTCGGCCACTTGCGCGCCGGGCTCCCAGGCTCGTTCGCCGCGTGGCTGGGCTTCACGCTTCCGTCGGCTATTCTCATGATCGCGTTCGCCTACGGCATGCATCACCTGCCATCCAGTTCGGGCTGGCTGCGCGGACTGAAAATCGCCGCCGTTGCCGTGGTGGCACAGGCTGTCTGGAACATGGCGCCGCGGCTCTGCACCGATTTCACGCGTCGCGCGATGGCAGCACTCGCCGCGGTGGCCACCCTGATCGTCGCCGCCTGGTGGATGCAGCTCGCGCTCATTGCCGCAGGTCTGATCGTGGGCGCGTGGAAGCTTCGCAACGATGCCGCCCTTGCGGAATCCGCTCCCCAAAGGCAGGGCCGCGCGTTTTCCGTCGCGTGCATCCCGGCTTTTCTCGGCCTGTTCGTTGTTCTTCCGTTCGCCGCTTCGGGCGGCAATCTCTGGCTGGAAATCGCGGATCGTTTCTATCGAGCAGGCGCACTCGTCTTCGGCGGCGGGCACGTCGTGCTGCCACTGCTCGAATCCGGCACGGCGCGCTGGGTTTCGCATACCGATTTTCTCGCCGGTTATGGCGCAGCGCAGGCGTTGCCCGGCCCGTTGTTCAGCTTCGCCGCCTATCTCGGCGCGCTCATCAAATGGCCGCCGTGGCTCGGCGGAATCTTCGCGCTGGTCATGATCTACCTGCCGTCGTTCCTGCTCGTTCTGGGCACGCTGCCGCACTGGCAAAGACTCCGCAGCCATCCACGCGCGGGAGGAGCGATGGGCGGCGCAAATGCCGTGGTCGTCGGCCTGCTGCTGGCTGCACTCATTCAGCCCGTCGGCACCAGCGCAATCACGAGTGGAACCGCCGCCGTTCTTGCTGCGGCCGCATTCGCCGCACTGCAATTCGGCAAGGTTCGCCCGTGGCTGCTTGTTCTGCTCTGCGCAGTGGTCGGCGGATTGCTGCTTGCGGATTGACCATGTAGAAAGCACCCATGCCCTCCCGCTCACACGAATTGTTCGAGGCCGCAAAGCAACGCATTCCCGGCGGCGTGAACTCGCCCGTGCGCGCGTTTCGTTCCGTGGGCGGCGAACCGTTCTTCGTCGAGTCTGCGAGCGGCTGCCGCATTCGCGACGTGGACGGCAACGAATACATTGACTACGTCGGCACGTGGGGACCGGCGATCCTCGGACACGCGCCGCGGGTGGTGATTGATGCCGTGCGCGAAAACGCGGGACGCGGACTGAGCTTCGGCATTCCCAATCCGCTCGAGGTGGAGATGGCGGAGACGATCTGCCGCCTCGTGCCATCGGTCGAAAAAGTGCGCATGGTCAACAGCGGCACCGAGGCCACGATGAGCTGCGTGCGGCTCGCGCGCGGATTCACCGGACGCGACCGCATCATAAAATTCGAGGGCTGCTACCACGGCCACGTGGACTCGCTGCTCGTGAAGGCCGGCAGCGGCGCGCTCACCCACGGCCAGCCCGACAGCGCGGGCGTCCCCGGCGCATTGGCGGAACTCACGATCACGCTTCCCTTCAACGACACCGACGCGTTGCGCGCCGTATTTGCGCGCGAAGGCCGCGGGATTGCCGCCGTCATCGTCGAGCCCGTCCCCGCAAATGCCGGCCTCTATCTTCCCGAACCCGGATTCCACGAAACATTGCGCGAACTTTGCGACGCCCACGGCGCGCTGCTCATCTTCGACGAAGTGATGACCGGCTTCCGCGTCGCGCCCGGCGGCTACCAGCAAATCTGCGGCATCCGGCCCGACCTCACCGCAATGGGCAAGGTGATCGGCGGCGGGCTGCCGGTCGGCGCATTCGGCGGACGTGCGGACATCATGGACCATCTCTCGCCAGACGGCCCCGTCTATCAAGCTGGCACGCTCTCGGGAAATCCCATCGCGATGGCCGCCGGTCTCGCGCAACTCCGCGAGATGGAACGGCGCGACGGCTGGAACGAACTCGAAAAACTCGGCGCGCAATTCGAAGCCGCGGTCCGCGAATCCATTGCCGGCAGGCCGCTCACCTTCCAGCGCATCGGCTCGATGTTCTGCCTCTATTTCACGGAAGGCCCCGTGCGAAATCTCGCCGAGGCCCAGCGCAGCGACCGCGCGGCGTTCAACAAATATTTCCACGCGTGCCTCGATGCCGGCGTGTATTTCGCGCCCTCGCAATTCGAGGCCGGCTTCCTCTCGCTGGCACACACATCCGACGATCTCGCCGTCACCGCGCGTGTCGCAGTGGACGCGTTGCACGCAATTTGACGTTTCCGCATTGAATCCCCTGCCGAACCGGATAGCGATTAGCGCCGTGCAACAACGGATTCGCGTTCGGGCGAAGTTTTTCTTCGAGGGCGACAAAAAGTTCTTCATCAAGGGGGTCACCTATGGCCCATTCGCGCCGGACGCGGCGGGCGAGCATTTCGGAAATCCCGAAAAACTCGCGAAGGACCTCGCACTCATGCGCGACGCCGGCATCAACATGGTGCGCGTCTATTACGTGCCGCCGAAATGGTTCCTCGATGGCTGTGCGGAATACGGAGTCCGCGTAATGGTCACGATCCCGTGGGCGGAGCACATCGAGTTTCTCAACAACGCGAAAACCCGCCGCGAAGTCGTGCGCGCCGTGCGCGACGGCGTGAAGAAGAACGCCGGCCATCCCGCGATCTTCGGCTACCTCGTCGGCAACGAAATCCCCACGAGCATGGTGCGCTGGCTCGGCGCGCTGCGCGTCACGGAATTCGTCGAACAGCTCATCAACATCGCGCGCGAGGCCGATCCCGACGCACTCTATTCCTACGCGAGCTTCCCGCCCACGGAATACCTGCTGCCGCAGAACGTGGATTTCTACACGTTCAACGTCTCTCTCCACCGCCAGGAGGATGGCGACCGCTACCTCGCGCGCCTGCAAAATCTCGGCGAGGACCGCCCGCTCGTGATGGGCGAGTTCGGC
>JBOHXO010000205.1:0-4098 GCA_050737475.1 Chthoniobacterales bacterium | reverse complement strand
CGACTGGAGGACGTTCTGGAGGCTCGCGAGCTTGATGGGCTTTGCGAGGTATTCGTTCATGCCGACCTCGAAGCAGCGGGCGCGCTCCTCGGGCAGGGTGGCGGCGGTGAGCGCGATGATTGGCAATCTGGCGGCGCGTTTTTGCACGGGTGTCGCGGTGGGGTCGGCGGCCCATCCGCGGATGCGCCGGGTGGTCTCCCAGCCGTCGAGCTCGGGCATGTCGCAATCCATCAGCACGACGTCGGGCAATGGTTCGCGGCGCAACGCGATCAACGCTTCTTCGCCATCGTCGGTCATCGTGGAATGGCAGCCGAGTTTTTCGAGCTGAACGGCGAGAATTTTGCGGTTGATGGCGTTGTCTTCCACCAGCAGCACATGGAGACCGAAGGACGCGGCCTGCTCCTGCGCCTCGGGAATGTCGGCTGCGGGATCGGCCACGCGGAGCGCGATGGCAAAATGAAAAATCGAGCCGCGGTCCGGAGCGCTTTCCACCTCGAGGTGGCCGCCCATCATTTCGACGATGCGAAAACTGATCGCGAGGCCGAGGCCGGTGCCGCCGTAGCGACGCGACGTGGAGGAGTCCGCCTGGCTGAAGCGCTGGAAAAGCCGGTTCATCGCGGCTTCGTTCATGCCGATGCCCGTGTCGCGCACCTCGAAACGGATCAGCGTCGGATTCAGCAGCGGAAAATCGGAGGAGATCGAGAGGTGCACGTTGCCGCCGGCGGGCGTGAACTTGATCGCGTTCGAGATGAGATTGAGCAGGATCTGGCGCAGGCGAAATTCATCGCCGAGGAATTTCCCGGTCAGCTGCGGCGAGAGTTCGGAGTTGAGATGCACTCCGCTTTGCGCGGCCCTCGCCGCCATGAGGCCCGTGCAATCCTCGACCAGGCCGGCAAGATCGAACACACGCTTTTCCAATTCGATCTGGCCTGCCTCGATTTTGGAAAGGTCGAGCACGTTGCCAATGAGGCGCAGCAGCAGGTCGCCCGATTCCGAGATGAGGCGCGCATGCTCCGCGGTCTCGGGAGAAAGGTCGGAACGCGACAGCAGGAGCTCGGACGAGGCGATGATGCCGTTGAGCGGCGTGCGGATCTCGTGGCTCATGTTGGCGAGGAAATCGCTTTTCGCGCGCGACGCTTCATTGGCGCGCAGCGTCGCGGCCTCGAGTTCCTTCGTGCGTTCGGAGACAAGGCGCTCGAGATTTTCGTTCGTGGCCTGGGTTTCGCGGAGCGATTCCTCGCTGCGGCGGTGCGCACTCGTGATCATCAAGTCCAGCGCGATCCCGAGGCAGAAGACGAGGCCGACCGTGATGAGCCCGTCGCGCAGAATCGTATCCGCGGCGAATCTCATCGAACCCTGAATGGGATCCGCCTTCAGCGCGATCAGGTAGAAACCGATGTGGCTCCCGACCGTGACCGCCAGCAGGCAGACGGCGACAAGCCGCGTGGAAAACACAAGCGCGAGCAGCAGGTAAACGAGATCGAACGCGAACAATTGCACCGCCGCGCTCAGCGGCTCCGGGTAGCGCGGTGCGACGAACATCAGCACGTGAATCGGGATCACCGCGAGGAGCACGAGCATCGCGCCCCCGAGTTCCAGGCGCCCTTTTCGCACAAGGAGGAATGAAACCAGCGCGCCCGCCGCCATGCTGATGTTGAACACGAGCCGGAAAGGAACCTCGGGCGGCTGAATCCAGAGGATTTTCACCACGTTGAGCGGGATGAATACCAGCGCGAGCAAATCGAACGTGGCCAGCAGCCGGGCCTTTATCCCGACAAAATACGGTCTCTCCCGATAGACGGAGTCGAGCCGCTCAATGCTGGCTGTGAATGGGAGAGGCATGCCGCCAATTGGTTGTATCGGGCTCGCGCACTGGGAGCGATCTCGATTTTCCACCAACTACTATGCGCCGTTTTCGAAGTGCGAGATGATGCGGTCGCGGCCGGTTTCCTTTGCCCGGTAGAGGCTTTCGTCGGCGAGCCGGATGACTTCCTGCGGGGTCACGAGTCCGGCCGGATCGAAATAGGCGAGGCCCATGCTGATCGTCACCGCAATGGAATGGTCTTCGGATTCGACCGGGTTGCCGCGGATGGTTTCGCGCACTTTTTGTGCGACAGCGAGTGCGTCGTTGGCCAGCGGATCGGCGACCACGAGCAGGAATTCCTCGCCGCCCATGCGGCACGCAAAATCCTCGTCGCGAATGCTCCGTAAAATCCGCTTTGCGACCTCGCGCAGCACGTCGTCGCCGACGGCGTGGCCGTAGGTGTCGTTGATCTTTTTGAAATGATCAATATCCGCCATCGCGATGCAAAATTTCTCGCCGCGCTGCACGGCGACCTGGTGCTGGCGCGCAAGAAATTCCTCGCCGCCTGCGCGATTCCACAGCCGCGTGAGCGGGTCCACAAGCACGGCTTTTTTTGCGGCGGCGAGTTCCTCGTTCATCCGCATCTGTGCGACGGCGAGTTGCCGGGATTTGATCTCGACCTCGACCATCGCGGCGAGGTCCTTGAGGTCCTCCATTTGCGAGTCGGTGATCGTGCGCGGCTCGCGATCAATCACGCAGAGCGCGCCGATATTGTGGCCGTCCGGTGAGCGCACGGGCATCCCGGCGTAAAAGCGGATGCTCGGGTCGCCGGTGACGAGCGGGTTGTCGTGAAAGCGATCGTCCTGCGTGGCGTCCTCCACGACGAACGGCTCGTCACCGAGAATCGTGTGGCCGCAGAACGAGATATCGCGCGAGGTCTCGGTCGAGTGGAGCCCCTGCACGGACTTGAACCACTGGCGCCCGCCGTCAATGAGCGTGATCGTCGCGATGGGCACGCCGATGAGCCTCGATGCCAGCCGTGTGACGCGCTCGAATCGCTCCTCGATCGCGGTCTCGAGAAGGTTGAGGTTTTCCAGCGATTTCTGGCGTTCCGCTTCGTTTTGCGGAATCTCGGGCGCTTTCATCGTCGCGAAGGAACTAGCACGCGAATCAGGCGCGCATCAATCCATTCGAGGGAACGCTCGAGGGATTTTGCACCTTGCGCGCGGTCTCCACGCCGGCCACGGGAAGCCCGGCGGGATCGAGCACTCCGATCTGCACGAGCACCGATGCCTGGTCCCAATAAATGTGCTCGTGGGAGACCTTGTCGCCGAGAAAATGCACGATTGCGACGAGCGGAACCTCGACGCGTTTTCCGGTCGGCGCGATGCCGGGGAGCATCCAGTCCATCTTCACGGTGTGCGTGAATTTGAAAATCAGCTCGTCCACGATCTGCTCCTTGCCGACGGTGCGCGAGATGAGGGCGGTTTCGGTATCGGGCGGCATTTGCGGGATGAAGCGCGTGGAATAAAAGTCGCGCACGGCGTCGGGGCCCACGCCGCCAGTCATGGTCGGCACGTGATTCACGTAGGGGTCCGCCACCATCGTCGCCATGGTGGCCTCGGTGTCGTGCGTGGCGAATTCGTGCCGCATGTGCTCCTCCCAAATTTGCTCGAGGACTTCGGGGGAAACGGAGGGGGGACTTTGCTCGCTCATGGCGCTCGCAGATTTAGCAGACGCATTCCGCGGCGCACAGCAATAGTGCACCATTGACACCCGGGGCCCGCAGTTTTTGAATGCGATCAATCCCACCCCCATGAACACAAAAATTGTCCGAAAGAATGGCCTGTTCCTTTTTGCATTGATCGCCTCGGCGTGCGTCGCGTTGCAACCGGCCCGCGCCGCGACTGTGGCGGAAAAAAAAGCCGTGCTTGCCGCGGAGGTGCAGTTTTATTCCGCGTTGAATACGATGTTCACGGGCGACCTCGGCCCGATGATCAAGGTGTGGTCGCACGCCGCGGACGTGACCTACATGGGTCCCACGGGCGGATTCCAGGTCGGCTGGAAAAAGGTGCTGCCGGTGTGGAAAAAACAGGCTGCGATGAAGCTGGGCGGAACCGTCAAGCCGGAGCAGATTCACATGGTCGTCGGCAGCAGTATTGCGGTTGTGCAGAATTACGAGACCGGCAAAAACACGAACGCGAACGGCAAGACGGTGAAAATTTCCATTCGCGCGACGAATGTTTTCCGCAATGAAAACGGAAAGTGGAAAATGATCGCGCACCACACCGACC
>JBOHXO010000204.1:0-2195 GCA_050737475.1 Chthoniobacterales bacterium | reverse complement strand
AGGCAGACCGTGTTGTCCGGCAAATACACGCCGTAGTTTTTGCCCCCGACAACCATTGCGAAGGAGGTCGCAGTGAACTGTCCGCCGGTGACGGTGATGGGATTACCCGCCGTGTCGAGGAACGTGGTGGCGGCGCCGAGAACGAGCTTCGGCTTCATGTTTGTCCAACGCGTCCACGTGAAGGGCACGCCGCGAACCATGGTGACGTCCAGCTTGTGACCGCCAGTGTCAGCGAGGCTGAAGTCCGCGTTCCAATCCCCCCAATTCGTGACGAGCGTGTTGCTGGCGGAGAGGTCTCCGCCGAAACGTCCGGCGGGATTCGAAGCATCGCTGAGCGAAATCTGGTCCGCCGCGATGAAGCCCCACGATGCGGTGCTGGCGTCCACGATTTCGATGTGTCCGGTCTGGCCGGTGTAGGGCGTCATGTCCCACGTGACCCATTGGAGCGCGGTGGAATTCGTGCCGGATGCCGCGAGGACGGTGCTGCCGCCGATGACGAGGCGCACTTGCGTGGCGGTGGTGTTGCCGCCGCAAATCTGGAAGTGGAGGTAGTGCTTGTTGATCGTGAAATTCGCGAGCACGAGGGTGCCCTGCACGCCATTGCCGCCGTCGCGGGTGTTCGCGAGACGCGTGCTCGCCATGTTCGTGATGCCGCTGCCGACCGAGGGCGGCGTGGGGAAGGCGTTGCCCGTGATCGTCGAGCCCGCCGGATAGGCGCTTTCAAAATCGCCGATCACCGTGTCCGCGGCCGGATAGCCGTAGGGAATGTCGCCTTTGACGGACAGCTTCGTGCCTTTGTCTATGCCGCCCTGCGGGCTGCCGTCGCCATTCGGCGCCTTCCAGCTATTTGGGTAATAGACATCAATGCCGTATGCCATGGGATCGAGCATGCCGGGCGTGAACCACTGGTTCCCACCGTAGAGGTCCTGCTGCAGCGTCCAAACCGGAGGCGTGCCGGAGGAGAAGGAGCGGTTGGCAATGAGCAGATCCGTCCACCAATGGTTCGTGGGAATCGGCTTGCCCGCCTGCGAGGAATCGAGATGCAGGGAGGAATAGAATTGCTCGACCAGGCTCGGAGGAAAAGTGGTGTCACCGGAGTTCGCTTCGGATGCGGGCACCGAACTCGCGTAGGAGCCGGAGCCGACGGCCACCACGGTCTGCGCGATGGTCGTGGATGTTTGGACGAGGAGCGCGCCGAGAACGACTGCGTTCCGGAGGCGTCGCACGATGGGGGTAATCGTGTACTTCATATTTGAGGGAGGGTTGTGGGGGTAGCTGTGCTTTTTTAGTGGCCGAAGATTTTGAACTCGTAGGCGGAAGCCTGGCCGGAGGTCGTGGTGCAACCGGTGACGGTGATCCGCACGTAACGCGCGGTCGCGGTGAAGCTGTCCGACGTATCGCCAAAGGTCGTGTTGGCGGTCTTGTCCACGGGCGTGTTGAAGTTCGTGCCGTCGGTCGAGGTCTCGATCTTGTATTTGTAGGCGCGGCTCGCGCTCGAATACCATGGGATGTCCGCCCTCGAGAGCGTCTTGTTCGATCCGAAGTCCACCATCCACCATTGCGGGTAGGTGTTGTTCGCCGCGGCCCAGCGTGTGGTGGCGACGCCGTCGTTGGCTTCGGCGATGTCGTTGCCGGCCTGGACGGAACTGGCTGTCACCGCGGCAACGCCCTGGGCGATATTTGTGTCGCCGCTGGCCGGGTTGATGGTGATGCCGAGCGGCACCTGGGCGCTGGTGCCCGAGCCGTTCGTGGCCGTCATCTGGTGGCTCGTGGCTTGTGCGCCGGTCGGCGTGCCGGTGATGGCGCCCGTCGAGGTGCTGAACGTGAGGCCGGCGGGCAGCGTGCCGGTGAGGCCGTAGCTCGTCGGGCTGTTCGTCGCGGTGATCTGGTAGTTGAACGCCACGCCGACGGTGCCGGTCGCGGTCTGCGCGCTGTTCACCACGGGAACCGCGCCTGCCGGATTGACCGTGACGACGAGCGGGAAGTTCGGGCTGGTGCCGGCGGCATTCGACGCGGTGATCGTGAAGTTGAGGTTGCCGGAGGCCGAGGGCGTGCCGGTGAGCAGGCCGGTGGTCGTGCCGAACACCCAGCCCGAGGGCAGGCCGGTGATGGCGAAGCTCGTCGGGTTATTCGTCGCCGTGGTCTGATAGCTGAACGGAGCGCCGACGGTGCCGGTCGCCGAGCTGGGGCTGGTG
>JBOHXO010000203.1:0-7022 GCA_050737475.1 Chthoniobacterales bacterium | reverse complement strand
GAAATTCACAGGCCCGACTCTAAATCGCAGGCCCTGCCGCTCGAAAAACGGCTTTCCATAGGAATCTCCAAAGACGGGAAGAAAATTGTTCGATTCCTGGGGAACCCCTTCCAGCGAACCCGCCGGGCTCGTCGCGCCATTCACTGCCGCCGGCATGTCGGCGGATGGCGTGTTTGTTTCCGCGGCCATTTCGACCCCTGGAGTGTCCGGCTCCGTGGGTGTGACATCTGCGGGTTCGTCCGTCGCTTGCGGCGTGGACGTGGCACTCCAATCAGGCTGCTCGGGCTCCGCCTGGCCGTGACCCGGAACGACCGCGCCCAGCCATGCGATCGCCACGCATTGCGTGAGCCATCGGCGGACCCGTGATGCGGCCCGGGTGCCGCTTTTTTCTTGGCGCGTCACAGCGGCTGCGAAGCGGGAATTCGCCTACGGCGCGACTTCCTCGCCATCCTTGTATTTCGCGATGCGGCTCTCGCCGGTCGTCTCATCGAAAATTTTCCAGTCGCCTTCCATTTTTCCCGCGACAAACACGCCCTCGGTTTCCGGCGTGCCATTCTCGAAAAAAGTCTTCCATCGTCCGATGGGCACGCCATCGCTGTAGGGCCCCTCGCTCTGCTCCTTGCCGTTCTCGAACCAGTATTTCCAGTTTCCGACCTCGTTGCCATCGCGATACGTGCCTTCCTCGGACTTCATGCCATTTTCATAGTAGCCGATCCAATGCCCGTCCTCGCGCCCGTTCTTCAAGGTGCCTTCGGATTCCTTCGCGCCGTTGTCGTAGATCGCAAACACCGGCCCGTTGTAGAGTTCCTTCGTGCCGCGCACGTAGAAGACGTCCTTCACATCGTCGTAGTCCGCCTGCTCGAACATATTTACAGGCGCCTTCGCTGGGGCGGCGCTTGGGGCGGCAGGACTGGCTGCGGTTGCGGAAGCCGCGGTTGGTGCGGTTGTGGCTTCCGTTGGCGGCATCGCGTCCGATACTGTGGCGCCCTCCGAAACAGGAGTCGGAGTGGGGGTGGGAGTTTCCTGCGCCTGCAATCCGGCCGCTGCGAGGAATAGGAAGGTCAAAAGGGATTTCATAACGGAGCGAAAACGCATTTTTTGCAGCGAACTGCCGGCACTTCATTCGACTAGGGAGCGGAATGAGGGCGCGTCAACGATAAACAGCATTCATGCCCCGCGCGAGTGCGATTTTGCGGGCGCACGGTCCATCCTTCAAATGCCCGACGAATGCCGCCGCAGCAACATCACCGCAAGGCCCGCCGCCATGATTGCGGAAATTCCCAGCAACATTCGCGGCGAAATCACCTCCGCCCTGGCCGCCTCCAGGCGCTCCACCGAGGGCGGCTTTGCGCCCGCAACATTCTCACAATTCCCGCCCGCCATCGCCGCGCCGAGCAGTGCCAGCACGCACATCCATTGTCTGGATTTTTTCATTTTCCTTCCCCGCATTGAATTTCAAAAAAACTACGCGTCGCTCTTCAGCAGCGTGCGTGCCATTCGGGGCCGCCTTTTTGTAACGAGCATGTCGCCATGGGGGACCGGCTGGCATGGTTGCTGCTCAATTGCATTTTAAATCATCCCTGCATCCGCTGCTGGGATGAGCCTTGTCGGGTGGGGACTTGACGGAGGCGGGTCGTTCCATGCGGGCAACCAAAATCATTCAGCCAAAATGCGCAAAACGTTGCTGTTTGTTGTCGCTGTCGTTTTACAATCTTTCACCGCCGCCACCTTCGCCGAGACGACGGCTTCGTTGTTCACCGGAGATAAGCGCCTTGTCGTGGGTTCCACCACGCTCGGGTCTTCCATGGATGAACGCGAGCTCTCGCCGGCATTCGATGCGCCGAGGACACTTTCCGAGCCATCGTTCTGGTTTTTTATCACCCCGGCGGCGTGGATGCTTTTGGGAGGACTCATGGCATTGACCGGGGCTGTCTTCATGGCTTTTCGGACGATCCTCCGGATATTTCGACAGCAGCGAAACCTCGGTTGACTCCAGGCGCGGGATGCGGTCGTTTCGCGCTGAATACAATCCGGGATCGGGGCAAAAAAGCAGTCACCCAAACGCCGCTTTCATTGCGGATAAGTCGCTGCAGCAAAAGTATTAGGCATATTCGTGCGCCGGCAGGAGGAAGGAGCGGCGATCGCTGCTGTGACGTGATTGTTGCCTCAAAAATCCAGGCTGGCATGGCCGCGACTTTAGCTTCCCGCAAAATCCTGTTTGGCACGATGACTGCTGAAAAGTGAATTGCCAATGCAGTCGGTCAAATTCTCCCAATACGGCATGAGCAATAAACTCGCCGCGCTTGCTATGCTTTTCGTTGTGTCCTTTGTGAACGCCTCGTTCGGGGAGGGTGCGGCCGCATCGTCCTTCACGGGGGATAGCGATACAGCCAGGAGTCAGGTGGCGCTCAACGCTTCCGACGATATGCAATCAACGCTCCAGCCGATTTTTGCTCCGCGTGTGATCCACATCAAATCCATCGAGCCGCCTTACTGGTTCTTGATTGGCTCGCCACTGCGGATGCTGGGATGTGCTGCGGCGCTCATCGCGGTCATTCTTGCCGCCGCCTTTTGGGTGGTTCGATGCATACAGGTTCGACGCCTGCAGCCAACCCTGAAGCAGTAAGTCACAATTTTGTTGCCTGGAACTTTTTCGTTGGCACGAGCATTGCTAAAACGAGTGTCCACACAGGACTGTAATCCGCGCAGTCCAGCTTTATCGGGGGGGAACTTGATGAGGTCTGTTGTTTGAGGCGGAAGAAAACATTAAGACCAGATGAAAAAAGCAATTGTCATTGCGGGTATCGTGCTGTCGGGCTCCAGCCTTTCGTCCATTCAGGCAGCGTATACGACATTGTTCAGCCAGGATTTTTCGAGTTCGACGACTGTTTCGAATTACGTGAGTGCATCATCGCCGACGACCGGCCAATTCAATGCCATCAGCACATCCGGAGCCGCGAAAGCCTGGACAATTAACACTTCGCCGGACAACAGCCTTCAACTGGCCAGCACGGGTGGCAACGCTGCTTATTCCTCGCGCACGACCGATTTCTCGATCACGCCCCTGATCGTCGCATATACGATGGAACTTCAGTGGGTGTCCTCATCCACGGCCCTCACCTCCAGCACGCAATTCTTTCTCGGAAGCGGCTTTGGCACTGGTAATAGCGCGGAAACAAACGCGAACACCTACGCCAAATTCGGGTTGAACACCACGGCTTCGAACGGCTTCGTCGTGCGCGACATTTCGGGGAGCACGAACGGGGCGACGACATTCGCCGCCGGCACCTACACCGTCAGTTGGTATTTGAATAATAGCGGCGCCTCCGCGACTTATCTGGCACCGGATGGCTCCACGGAGTCGCTCGCCAACGATACCTGGGATATCTGGGTCGGCACGTCCAAGCAATTGAATGACCGCGCGGTCACGACGACCACGCAATCCATCACCGATTTCAAACTCGGCTCGGATGGTAATGGCACTTACACATACCGCCTCGACGATATTTCGATCGTCGCCATCCCCGAGCCGAGGGAGGTTGCGATCGCGATCATGGGACTGTTGGGCGTTTTGATCTTTGTCCATCGCCGCCGGAACGCCTGATTCGAGCCCGGAAGCCCGGTCGGTCGAGTTCAATAAGACAGGCTATGAATTTGCTTCCGTTTACTCTGTTGGCAACGAGCGCGGAAAGGTCACAAAAGCGTTACGATACCCGCCTTGTGGCATGCATGCTGCTAGGTGCTGAATGAAGAATAAAACGAACTAAAAAAATCCTGCCTGCAGCTCATGCATGGCGACTTGTTCATGGGAGTGGATAAGGCGAGCTGAAGGCGAAGAAAAAAACAAAATGAAACAGTTATCTCTTATCGCCGTCCTTGTAATCGGTGCCAACGTCCTCGCTCTCAAGGGAGCAAATGCGCAAGCCACGGGGGATTATCGAAGTGCCGTATCAACGGGACTTTGGGCCACGGCTGCCAGTTGGGAGAGATTCAACGGCTCGACATGGGTGACAGCACCCTCTGCGCCCACGACTACGGATGGCGCCATCAATATTCTGAACGCAAATACGATTTCGCTGGGAGCCACCACGAGCATTGATCAATTGACGGTTGATTCCGGCGGGCAATTTACAGTGAATTCCGGCGTGGCCTGGACTCTGGCGAATAGCGCCGTTCCCGGGTTCGATTTGACGGTTAGCGGAACGGTCCTCAATTCCGGCGGCACAATTACCATCGGTTCCGGAGCGACATGGACTGTCTTAAGTGGCGGAACGTATATTCACAATACGACGAGCGGCATCTCGACGCCCCTCACCGCTGCCACCCTTGCCACCGGCAGCAATTTCATCTACCGCGGCAGTTCGACGTTGGTTCCCGCCGCATCCGTTTCCGGAAGGACCTACTATAATCTTTCCTTCGACTCCACTTCGGGTTCATGGACGACAGGTGCTTTTTCAGGCAGCGGTATTTTTACGGTAAATGGCGACTTGACGGTCGGAACCGGGGTGAGCGTCAACTTCGGAACATATACCGGAACGTTTTCCACAAACGGCAATGTCTCGATTTCCGGAACGCTGGGGACAAACACCGCGGCCGCCGGCGCCGCTTCCTTTACCATCGCCAGCGGCAAGGCGCTCAGCGTGGCTTCCGGCGGAACGCTCAACATGGGATCGGGCAAGACCGTAACAATCGCCAGCGGGGGGAGCTTGACGGGGGCGGGCACACTCTCGGGGCTGATTGCCATGAACGGCACGCTTTCACCCGGAACCGCCGGGCCGGGCACACTTACGCTCGGTGCCAGTACGCTTACGCTCTCCTCGACCTCGGCATTCGCTTTCGATCTCGGCACTTCCGCCGACTTGATCAGCTTGACCGGTGGCACGCTCGCTCTCGGGTCCGGCGTGATTGATTTCAGCGATTTTACTTTCACCCCGGGGGCGGGATTCACGGACACCATTTACAATCTTATCACCGGCGCCTCGTCCGTTACGGGATCGCTGGGAGTTGGCATCTCCGGGCTCGTCACCGCCGGGTATAACGGCACCATTTCGCTGAGCGGGAACAATTTGATTCTTACCGTCACCGCGGCCGTCCCCGAGCCGCATGAATACGCAATTGCGATCGCCGGTCTGCTCGGCGTGGTCATCTACCGGCGCCGCCGCCGGATGGTTTGAGGCTGATTTGCGTCGAAATCAGGCGATGGATTGGTTTGGTGACAGAATTGCCGCACAGAAAATCTTGATTGGCATGTCCGCTGCTTGATAGAACGGAAATCTGGATTTCACCCCTCTCAAGTATTCGCGTTCCGATTGCAAATCCCTTGTGCGAAAAGAATTGCAGCCGAAAACAACGAATTAAGAACCCCCAAAGAATAAATATAATGAAAAGACTAATTATCGCGGCTTCATGCTCGGTGTTTGCCTCCCTTGCGCAGGCGTCCCTCCTGCTCAACGTGGATTTCAACTCTCCGACCTATTCCACTGGACCTTTGGTGGGACAGGATAGTTGGACTCAAGTCGGTGCCACGGCGACATCCCCCATTCAGGTGGCTTCCGGGGCTGTCGGGCCTCTCGTGCAGGGCAGTGCCCAAGATGCCGTTCACGCATTCTCCGCAGTGACTTCTGGCAGCCTTTATTATTCAGTGGCCCTCAATTTCACGAGCAAAAACACCACGGCCGACTATGCGTTGACCCTTGGTGACGGCGGGGCTTCCTCTTTCGGGGGAAGGCTTTATGCCAAGTCTTCGGGTGCGGGTTACGTTCTGGCTTGGGGAGGGAGTTCCACGGCGCCTGCAACTTTCGGGGTGGAACTGGCCTTCAGCACAACTTACAATGTGGTTTTCCGATATGACATTGTCAGTGGCCTGGCGAATGATACGGGCAAACTTTATGTCAGCACCAGCCCCTTCACACTCAGCGAGGGGTCGTATACTGCCTATCAAGACGTGACGACCTGGACGGGGGGCACAGAAGTCACATCCTTTGCAGGAGCCTACATTCGACAGGGAACAAACTCGGGCGTTCTCACTCTCGATAATTATCAGGTTGGAACGACCTTCAAGGACGTGACGCCCGTTCCGGAGCCGCATGAATACGCGATCGCGATGGCCGGCTTGCTCGGCGCGATCATCCTGATGCGCCGCCGCAGAATGGTGGCTTAAGACAATCTTCGATCTGGAAAAGACCCCGTGGTATTCACATCACGGGGTCTTTTTTTGTCGTCCAAACGTTAAGGTCTTTTGCGGCCTCGGCCTGCGTGGCCGCGGCATTGGGAACCCGCGGCGCGGATTCCCCTCCCAAGGTAGAGGCACTCGCGCCGCGAGTGCCTGACTTTCTTCTCAAACTTCCTCTTAAGCTTCGCGGCTTTCGCGAGCTTCTGTTTCATGTAGGGCGAACTCCGTGGCGAAAATTTTCGACACCTGCGCGAATTTCCGCAAAGTGAAATTCCTTGCGTTGCATCGTGGAAAGCAAGGGCCACTGATTGCGCGTGAAGCCGACAGCCACCCGCGGCACGGTGATTGCTTCGTCTGGCAGCGCGCCAGTCCGGCGAGCTTGCATGCCACATACCGCCTTCGTCGTGCGCCTGGCATTTTTGCTGATGGGCATGTATTCCGCCCAGGCCCAGCTTCGCATCGTGCAATACAACACGGCGGGCGATGCGCGCGCGGGAATGAGCACGATCCTCGCGGCCATCGGCGCGGAAAGCGTGAATGGCGCGGTGAAGCCTCCCGACGCCCTTGCGCTCGAGGAGCAAACTTCGTCGGCGACCACGCAGGCCATCGTGGATATCTTGAATTCGCTCTACGGCGCGGGAACGTATGCGCGGTCCACGGTGCAGGGCGGCACGAATGGCGGCGGTCGCCCCGGGCTCGTTTACAACACACAAACCGTCCAGCTCATCGCGACGACCACGGCCTCGACATTGAGCACCTCGGGCGCGGCGCGGCAGACGATGCGCTACGAATTGCGGCCCGTCGGCTACGATGCCGCGGCGGATTTTTACATGTATGTGAGCCACTACAA
>JBOHXO010000202.1:0-1824 GCA_050737475.1 Chthoniobacterales bacterium | reverse complement strand
GTTCCAAATGAACCGGCCGTGCCATTCACGGTCGCCGTGGCGACATTATTGGCATTCAGGTCCGCCTCGGTGATCGGGGAGCCGGAAATGGCATTGAAATTTGACAGGCTGAGCGCCCATCCCGTGGCCGTCGAGGCGCCGCCGAGGTTGGTCCACTTGCCGATGAAGAGGTAAGTGTTCCCGTCGGTGACGCCGCCGTTGGTATAGGTCATATCCGTGCGCACGCCGTCGCTGAATGTGACACGTCCTGTCGTTGCTCCATTATAATTGCGTGGCAGGATGCCCATCGTGTGGTCATTGCCGCTCGTATCGCCGGCGCTGATTCCGAAATTGTCGCCCGAGCCCATCGCTCCCGCGCCGTTATATTGGAAAAGGAAGCTTTCGTAGAGGGTGTCGGTGTTCGCGATGGTCGTGCCCAGTGAGCGGGACAGGAAGAACCAGGAGTTTCCACCACCGGAAGTCACATCAAGAGAGCCGCCAGAGGTGGCGAGACTTCCAAAATCAAGGCCCGTGCTGTCCGTGAAACCAAGTATTCCACCGGTGCTCGAGAACCAGCCGCCAGTGAAGCCGGTGCCTGTGCCGGGGAGCGTGGTGATGTCCGAGCCGGAGGTGTAGTCGAAGCCTTCGTAAACGGCCGCGTCGGCTCGGGCCGAATTCACGCCAACGATCAATGAAGTTGCAACCGATGCTAGCAGGAGGAGTTGTTTCATTTTTTCTTTCTGGAGGGTGGTTATGAGCAAATTATCCACCGAAGGCGTTTTGTCGAGCGTTCTCTAGGTGATCGGTTTCATTTTTTCAGAGGCGGGAAGCTCGCCCAAGCAAGCCCATTTCCCTTTCCGGTTCAGCCGGTTTCGCTTTCGTTCGGTAGTCCTCCCGGCCACCCTGCGCGCATGGACACTGTCTTCATCACCGGCACCGACCGTGGCCTCGGCCTCGCGCTCGTCGGGGAATTCGTGCACCGCGGGTTCCGCGTTTTTGCGGGGAGCCGCAGTCGCGGGGAGCTGCTTCAACGACTCGCTGCCGAACACGCCGGGCGCGTGGAGATCATCGCGCAGGACGTGACCGATCCCGGGTCAATCCGTGCCTCGGCCGCCGCCGTCGCAGAGCGCACGGAATCGCTCGACGTCCTCGTCAACAACGCCGCCATTTGCCCGCAGGACACGCTGCGCGACATCGAGGAACTGGATTTCTCCGACGGTCACCTCGAGTCGCTCATGGCGGTGAACGCCTTCGGCCCGCTGCGCGTCGCACAGGCCTTCCTGCCGCTGCTGGAAAAAGGCCGCCGCAAGCGCCTCGTCAACATCACCTCCGAGGCCGGTAGCATCGCCGATTGCGGCCGCACCGGCTGGTTCGGCTATTGCATGTCCAAGGCCGCGCTCAACATGCAGTCGAACATCCTGCAAACCGCGCTCGCGCCACGCGGTTTCAAGGTGCTCGCCATCCACCCCGGATGGCTGAAGACCGACATGGGCGGCCCGGACGCGCAAATTCCCGCCGCGGAATCGGCCCGCGGCATCGCCGACCTCGCGCTGCGCGACTGGCCGGAGGATGCGCCCGTTTACGTTGATCACGATGGCAGCGTACACCGCTGGTAGTCCGCGCATCCTGCTGCTGCTCGGCGGCACGTGGCACGACTTCGACGGATTCGGCCGCGTCTTTCGCGAGTGGTTTCCGGACGTGGAAATCACGCGCGACCTCGCCTCGCTCGCGCGACTCGACGCGTTTGACGTCGTCGCGATGTTCACGTGCTTTACGCGTGAAAATGAGGACGGCTCGGCCTCCGTCGAAATTTTTTCGGACGAAATTGCGGCGCCGCTTGTCCAC
>JBOHXO010000201.1:0-3331 GCA_050737475.1 Chthoniobacterales bacterium | reverse complement strand
CACTCTTTGTGACGTTCAGCGTGAACGAGCCGGCGGTGCGCGTGGCGCGGACGAAAACGCGGTTGATGCCGGCGTCGAGATTCAGGTTGTAGCCGCTGGTAACGTTGTTGAGGTTCGTGCTGTAGCGTTTTCCGCTGTTGTAGCCGCCGAGGAATGTTCCCTGCCCCGAGCAACTGAACGTCACGGTGTCCTCGTAGGTCGGGCAACGATTTCCGGCGGAATCCACGGCTTCGACATCAAACATCGCGATGTCGTTGCCATCGGCGCGCCACTGGCCGGACGGACCGACGATCGGCGTGATGCGCAACGCCGCCGGCGTGCCTGCAGTCGTCTTCGTGTGCGTGGCGACGGGATTGCTCGAGCCGTTGTTGTAGCCGATGGCTTTGATCGACCCGGGCTGCCAGGTGACGTTGTCGAACGCGAAGACGTAGTTGTTCTGCTGGTCGCTGCTCGCGCCGAATGCAGTCGTCGGGAAAAAGTTTTTCACGCCGAAGCCGTAGTCGGTGATGAGCGTGCCGGAGGTGTTGAATGTCTGCAGCTTCACCTGCGCGGTGTTGCTTACGACATAGACCCGCTTCACCGTTCCGGTCGGGTAATTCCAGTGCCCAAGCACATAGACCATCGGCTGCGTGGCGGGATCGGCGTGCGCGACCTGCAGGCCGTAATAAACCTCCTTCGGCAGACGCGCACCATCCACGGCACCGCTTACACGAGTGACTTCGGTGTCGTGCATGCGACCGTCGGTCACGGAATCGGACCAGATGATTTTCGCGCCGCCGACCATCACTCCGTCCTCCGCACTCACCGCGGGCGGCTGAACGAAAACGCTGCGCATGTAACGGCCGTAATATTTCGCGAGATTCTCGAGCACCATGTCCTCGGAGTTCTGCAGGCGGAAATAGGGATGCTGCGTGAGCGTGCTGCCCTGTGTCGTGATGGGCGTGAGATAGTCGCCGATGTAGTCGCCGTTGCCGCTGCTGAGGCCGAACGCCTGGTGGTAGTTGCTCGCGATGTAGAAATATCCGCCGAGCAGAAAGCGGTGCGTCGTGTCGCCGACCGTGCCGGCAACCGGAGTCGTGCTCGTGTTCACGCCGTCCCAGCGTGGGTTGAGCATCGGCGTGTAATTATCCCAGACACGGCGCGGAGACTCGCCGCGTGCGTATTCCGCATCCCACAACGGCGTGGCGATCTGCGAGCCGTTGATGTCCATCGTGCACCCATACTCGCGGATGCCGTAGGTGATGTTCGGATCGTTTGAGCGCGTGCCCGCGAGACGGCCGCCGTTGGGATCCCAGGCAAGGCGGACGTTGAGCATGTCCTGCATGTGCTGCGCGGAGATCACCTGGTTCGCGCCCTCGTAGAAAAGAACGCTCGGATTGTTCCGAAAATAGATCGTGAGATCGCGCATGATGTCGAGGCGCTGCTGCCAGACATCGGTGTTGGTCGTGTCGCCCTCGTTGTCAGCGGCGGGCACGCACATCACGATGCCGAATTTATCCGCCGCCTCGACCTGCACCTTGCGCGGGCCGGTGTGCATCGGACGCACGAAATTCGCGTTATTGTCCTTCATCAACTTGAAGTCGTATTCGTTCATCCAATCCACTGGGATGCCCACGGCGGGCCATTCCATCGAGGTGCGCGGGGCATAGCCGTCGAGGTAGATCGGGTGGCCGTTGACCTGCAGGCCGTAGGTCGAGTTGAAGATGAATTTACGGATTCCGAGCGGCGTCTTGTAAACGTCCACCGCCACGCCGCCGACCTTCACGATGGTATAGACCTGATACAAATACGGGTAATCGGGGCTCCAGAAATGCACGCCGGTCAGACTCGTGTTGATCGTGAGCGTGGCCTTCTGCCCGGCGGCGAGCGCTTGCGAGGAAGAGGTCAGTGTGGTGCCGACTTGATTGCCGGCGTTGTCCACGATGACGGCCTCGAGCGTTGCGGTCTTCGATGTCGCGTAGTCGTTTTTCAGCTCGACGTTGATGACGAGGCTGCAGCTCTTCGCGAGCGTGTCTATGTTGGTCGGGTAGATATACGTGCCGACGGTGCCGAGGTTTCGATAGAGCGGGAACGTCTGGTAGAGCGGATCGGTGATGTGCAGCGTCACGTCGCGATTGAGGCCGCCGTAGTTCGGATTGTAGGGCTGCGTGTAGGGATAGGGCGCGCCGTGGTAGGGTCCGGCGGGATCGGTATCGAGGCTGTCGTCGTTGTCCACCTGCACCGCGATCACGTTGTCCGCGCCATAGACGATCCATGGCGTGATATCCACGCCGCATGGAGCGACGCCATTCTCGTGCAGGCCCGCATATTGGCCGTTGATGTAAAACTTCGCCCAGCGGCCAATGCCCTGGAATTCCACGATGACCTTGCGGCCGTTGTAGGCGGCATCGATCGTGAAGTGCTTTCGATACCACGCCTTGCCGTAATAAGTGCCGGACGGGCGCAGCGGGTCGCTCGCGGTTTCGTTCGAGAGCGAAATCCACTCGCGGAACTTATCGTCATTCCACGAATGCGGCAGGCTCACGGTGCTCCATGCTGCGTCGTTGAACGCGGTGGCCTGTGCGCCGGAAACATCCTGTTTGATGAACTTCCAGTCGTAGTTGAAATTCAGGTCCACGTGGTTGTTTGCCGGCGGCGTGTAGGCGGCAGTGAGGCTGGCGGCTGCGCCGCAGATGCAGGCGAGGACAAACGCCCTGGGCAGGGAGACTGAAATATTCATGGGGGGATTGGGTTTGCCGCAAAAAAAGCGACTTACAAACAACTACTATGCAAACCGCGTCGCGTTTCTTACAAAGGCAGTCCCTCCCCCATCCTGCCGTGGCAGAAACCGATGTTCTATTGACGCGTGCAACCCTGCTGCAGCGCGTGCGCTGGCAGCGCGACGAAAAAGCGTGGAGGGAATTTGCCAATGCCTACGGCGGCTACATCCACAACATCGCGTGCCGGATGGGGCTGGGCCATCACGACGCCGAGGAGGTGGGGCAAAACGTGATGCTGCAGCTCTGGAAGAAACTGCCCGAGTTCGAATACGACACGCGCAAGGGGAGGTTTCGCGGGTGGCTTTGCACGGTAACCGGCAACGAGGTAAAAATGCTTGTTCGACGACGATCGAACGATGTGAATCACCTTTGCGAATCGAAGCGCGAGGAATTGCGTATGGCGATGGAGGCCGCGCAGTCGGCGCAGGTCGAAGATATGGCCGAGCGGGAGTGGGCCAGCTATGTCACGACCCTCGCATGGAATCGCGTGCAGGGGATGCTTGGTGAAAAGGAAAAAGCTGCGTTTGAAAAGGTCTCCAAAGGCGTGCCGGTCGAGCAGGTGGCCGCGGAAC
>JBOHXO010000200.1:0-9985 GCA_050737475.1 Chthoniobacterales bacterium | reverse complement strand
TAATGAACCTCGGTCTGCACATCCTGCCACGCGAGGCGCACGGTGGTGCCGTCTCTCGTGGCCGTGAAATTATCCGGTCTCGTGGGCGCGCCGTCGGTGATCGGAATGTAGGCGGACTGCGTGTTGGAGGCCAGGGTCCGCGAATCGGTGTGCGCGATGACGGTATATTGAATGTCACTTCCGCGTCTCACGTCCGTGTCGGTAAATGACGTGGTGTCCGCGGGGAGTCCCCGGGCGATGACGTCTGGAATCACCAGGTCATTGGGGGGATTGTAGAAAGGAGGATATGTGCCGTAGTAGGCGATGACAGGGGTGGCGACAGGCCTGCCGTCCGAACCAATCAAAATCAAAATGCCAGAAGTGCCCAAGCCGTAGGGGCCGCGCACCACGTCGTAGCTGGTTGCGTCCGGGGTTTGCGTCCAACGGAGAGTGATGCCGGCCTTTGTCGCGGAGACGATCGAAAGTTTTGGCGCGTCCGAGAGGTTGATCGTGAGCGTGTCGCTCCACGGTGAAACGAGATCGCCTCGTTCCGCGCGAATGCGAAACTGGCAGATGCGGTCGGTGCCCAATCCCAGGATGTTGCCCTCGGTGGCATCGGCGGGCGGCTGGTCGTTGACGTCGGTCCAGTTTTCATCGCCGACGACTCGGTATTGGAGCCGGTAGCCGGTTTCCAGCCATTGGTCGTTCCACTTGAGATGCACTTTTCCGTTCGGGCCCACGATGTCGCCGGTGAGCGTCGGGGCGACTGCGAATGCCGGTGTGACGAGGTCGTAGTAGGAAAGAGTTTTTCCCGTCCACATGACGGCCTTGCCGGTGGTGTTGTTGATTGCGCTGACGGTGGTGGGTATGGGCATCGGCTGGCTGGGGACGGGGCCGTCGAGGTCAATGATGGAAGTATTCGTGAGGGCGAAGCGACCGTCGTCCGAGAGGGCGTAGATATTCTCTTTTACCTCGGCGGTTTCGATGAGGACTTGATCGAAGGCGGAGCCGTTCCACGCCACGCGCCGGCCCATCGTGCTCGAAAGGACGATGCGCGAACCGCTCGAGGAGAGGCCGCCGCTATTGCTTGTTTCCTCGGTGAATGTGTCGTTCACGAGGGAATACCTGTGGATCTTCGCGTCGCCGGAGTTGTCGCCGTGATAATAAATGTATCCGAGTGCGGCCGAGGCGCCGCCGCCGCGGTTGGCGGAAATTGTCGAGAGCACTTTTTTATTTTCGAGATCGAAGAGGGAAATGTGGTTCGGCGAATTCACCTCCTCGAGGACGAGGCGCCCCTTGGGGCCGACAGAGACACGATAAACGTCGCCGCTGGTCGGGCCGGCGTAGCTGTAGCGGCCGGGCTTGAATGCGTAGGTTCGACGAATCTCGAACGTGGTGCGGTCAATGCCGAGCAGCAGGCCGCGGGTCCAATTGGTCACGTAAATCATGTCGTCGTCGGCGTGGATCGCCATGTCGGTGACGCCGAAACCGACGTCCACGGAGCGGGTGATTTTTTCCGATTCGGCGTCGAGTTCGAGCAGGTAGGCGTGCGCGGCGGGGTCGCTGGTCTTTTCGCTGATGGCGTAAACGTATTTCGACTGCGGATCGGATTTGAGAATGGTCACTGCGAGGGGCTCGACCTTGATCGTGACCGGCACTGCGAGTGATTCCCCGGGCTGCCGGATATAGATCGTCGCGGTGGTGATGCCCGCGGGCAGGTGGGACGCGTTCACTGTCACCGTCATGGTGCCGGGAGTGGTGCCACTTTCGGTGACATGGATGTAGTCATACTGCGAATAGGCCGACCACGCTTCGCCGGGATTTCGCGAGGAGATGTTGATCGTGGTGGTCCATTGCGAGTCCTGGCTCGCGAAGACGCGAATTTCGCCGACGGCGGGGATGACGCTTGCGACGATGAATGACATCACAGTGCCCTTCACGATAGTGCCATTTTCCAGCACTTGATCCGCTTTCCAGAAATACTGCGCGCCGGCTTCCAGCGGTGAGGGAAGAGAGACGGAGCGCCCGGCGACGGTGCCGAGATAGCCTTTCGAGCCAACGGTGCCATCGGCGACTTCGCTCGAGTTCCGGCTCAAATACACATCGTAGAGATCAACGCCCTCATGAGGAGCCCACTTCAGCTGCGTCGTCGGCAGCGCGGTCGCGCGTTGCCTGGGCGAGGCGGACAGGTCGAGCGACTGGCTGGGAATCGCCTGGCTGAGCGTGGTGCTTCTTATGGCTCCGCCCGAAACGTAGACGATCTTCGCGTAATCGGATGTAACGACCACTGGTGGTGAGCTGGGGCTGTCGCCGATAAAGCCGATGGTTCCGACGAGCTTGCCGGTTGCCGTCAAGTAGGCGTGGCGATCATTGCTCAAAGCAATTTCGCCGCCAGGTGTGATCGCGCAGATTGGCGAGGCAAAGACGGTTTTGTTAGTCAAAATCGAGGAAGGAGAGATCGCGAATTTTTGGATGAAGACGGCGGAGTCATCGCTCGCAATCGTGACCGGGATGGGGGAGTCGTCACTGCGGAGAAGCGGGTTGACCGACGCGCCGTTGGTGCTTTCGGCCAGGGTGAGGCGTCCATCATCGGCGATGGAATATTTCGCGAAAAAGAACCATGGGATTCCCGCGCTTTGCGCACAGGTGAAAAGCGATTTCAGGTCGTGCGATACGGCGAAGTCGCCGAAACCGAGGGCCGACCCATTCGTCCGCCCCGGAGAGGTTACAGTCTGGATCACGCCCTTTTTCTTCCGATCGAAAACCCGGAGCGTCGCTGCTGATCCGCCGTCCGTATAATACAGGATGCCGCCCGGCCCAGCCTTGATGTGCGCGTTGCTGGGGCCCGGGATGAACGCCTTGAGCTGAATCGTCTCTTTGACGACCAGCTTCGCGAGATCAATGACCGTGATGGAGGGGTTTTGCGTGTTGATGACGTAGAGTTCCTTCCCGTCGGCACTCTCACTGAGGTCTGTCGGCACGAGACCCACGGTGATTGCGGACACGGCGACGGCCTTGATCGGGTCGTAAACGATGACGGCTCCATTTGGAGGAACTGCCCGGCCGCCGTAATGAATCGCGTAGGTCCGCGAACGCATCGGATCGTCGAGAAGCTTGGTGACCGACATGGTCTGCACGTGGAGATTCACCGTGAGCGGTTTCGTTTCCACCGAATCGGAAACTTGAATGAGCGTCGTGTAGTTGCCTGCTGCGAGCTTGGAGGTGTTGAAAGTGAGGACGATCTCGGAGGTATTGCGACTCAGGCTGGGCTTCACCCAATCGGAGGTTCCGAGCACCGTGGCGTTTTGGATCAACTCCGGGTTGTCGAGCGACAATGCGACGCGCACCTCGGCATGATTGACGCCGACCGGCACGATGACTTCCACCGGCGATGGCGTAAGGGCAATGATATGCGCCTCCAGTCGCCCGGTGAGAGCAGCCAGAATGGTCAGGGCAGCGTATGCGAAAACCTGCCTCACTTGGGGGGCCAATTTGGCATGCGCGGGAATAGAGCACCGTTTTCAGAGGCGCGCTAGGGAGGAGTTTGGTGAACCCTTCTTCCTACCAAACCACGAGGATCGGCGGCGCAACGATCGTGGTTTCGTTGCCGGTGAGCAGCGAGCCTTCCGATTGGTCCAGCGACTCGACGATGCCGTCCTTGAACGTGACCGTGAGCGTGCCGATCGGCGTCTTCACATAAGTCGTGGCGACGGAGTAGACGCCGCCCGGGCCAAGCACGTTCGTCGTCTGCGGGATGAGCTCGTATTTCACGTAATCGTAAACCTGCTCGAGCGCCTTGTCCTTGCTCGCGCGGCTCGTTTTTTTCTGCGGCTTGCCGAGGCTGAGCTGCACCTCGTCGGTCGTCATGCCGATGGCCACTTCGTTTTTCGCGATGAGCGCCTCCACGGTCCTGCGCCGCTCGTCGCTCTTTTTCAAGGCCTCCAGCACCTCCTTCGGAATCGGCTGCAAAAACTTTGGCGAGACCCAGCCGAGAATCTGCCCCTGCTGCGCGTTGCCCCGCACGCGATATGCGTTTTCGGAAATCGCCTTCACCTCGACGACCTGCGGCGCCTTCAACGTCCCGGCGTAGCGCTGGCCCGTGAGATCGAAATACGCCGGCGCCGGCTCGAGCACCTTCAACTTCATCGGCTTCGTCGCAAAATCCGACAGATAAATCGCCCCGGCTTCGCGAATGATCGGTCCGGAATCGGCCGCATTCGCCCCGCTTGCACAGAGGATTGCCGCAAGAAGAACGCGGGCCAATTTCATGCACGCAATTTAACGCAGCCCCGCTACAATGCCAGCATTCCCATGAGCAGCGATATCCAGGAGTTTGTCAGGACAGGTTCGCAAAAAATCACGCCGGCCGACATCGCGCAGTTCGAGGATGACCTGCCGCTCGTGCTCGCAAAGGTCTCCGAGCTCGACGCACCGGCCCTGCCGCACCTGCGCCAGCAGACGGAGTTTCTCGTGCGCTACGTCGAGGATTGCCTCGGCGGTCAATACGAGCCCGCGGACATCGCCGCGCTCGCCGAGGCGCTTTTCGGGCTCATGTATTTGCTCAAGGGGACGGACATTATTCCCGACGAACTTCCCGGCGGATACGCCGACGATTCCGCCGTGCTTCGCGCCGTCCTCGCCGGACACCCCGACGAATTCACCCGCTTTGCCGCCCGTTCCGGCCACGATTTTTCCCGACTGTCGCTCGAGGCATGAAACGCACACTCCTTCTCGCCGCGCTTCTCGCGCTCGCCGCCTGCGGCAAAAAACCGATCGTTGCGCAACCGGTCACGCCTTCACCATCGCCGTCGCCCTATGCCACGGCGCAATTCGATTCGCTCAGTCCGAGACCCGATGCGATTCCCGCGGCGGTCGTCGCGCCCGCGCAGGTGGACCTCGACCCGAAGGCTGCGGAAAACCAGGCCGTGAAGGACGAGGTGCTCAAGCGAATTGACCTCATGCCCGCCCTCACGCCCGAGGAAAAGGACAAGCTCTACGTGCAGGTGGATCGCGCCCGCGCGATGGGCAAGGTCGTCACGATTCCGTTTCCCTCCGGCCGCACCACGCTCGACGAAGCGTCCGCGAGCGCCCTCGGCGACAAGCTCCAACTCGACCAGATCCGCAAACTCACCGACGACCCGACTGTCGTTTTCGTCGTGCTCGGATTCGCGGATAAAAAAGGCGACCCGAAACAGAACCAGGAAATTTCGCTCGCCCGCGCCAACGCCGTGCTCGGCGTGCTGCAAAACAAATTCCGGCTGTTCAACGTCATGCACGCCGTCGGCATGGGCAGCTCCGAAATGTTCGATGCGCAGAATCTCGACAAGAACCGCGTCGTCGAGCTCTGGGCCGTGCTGCCTTGAATTCCGCGGAGGAAACCGCGGTCGGCATCGCGCCGGTCGTGCTGCGCGACGGCCTCGTGCTCGGCCGCTCCGCCGAGGCCGACATCCTGCTCCCGCATCCCTCCGTCTCGCGCCGCCACCTTGTCATCCGCGCGAGGGAAAACAAACGCGGGTGGGTCGTCGAGGACCTCGGGAGCAAGAGCGGCAGCTACCTCAACGGTCGGCTGTTCCAGAGCGAGCCGCTCACCTACGGCGATATCGTCACGCTCGGCCCGTTCGCGCTGCGCTTCGACGGCCTGCAACTGCGCCAGACGCTGGATGCCGGTGGTGCTGCGCTGCGTGCGATCAGTCTTGTCAAAACCGCCGGTGAGGCGCGTATCCTCGATCACATCTCGCTTGCGATCGAGCCCGGCCAGTTCATCGGCCTCATCGGCCCGAGCGGCGCGGGAAAATCCACGCTCCTCGACGCGCTTTGCGCGCTGCGGCCCGCAAATGAAGGCGCCGTGTTTATCAACGGCCGCAGCCTTTACGAAAACACGGATCTCCTGCGCGACGAATTCGGCTACGTGCCACAGGACGACATCGTGCCGCTCGATCTTTCCGTCGAGAAGGCGCTCGGCTTCAGCGCGCGGCTGCGCCTGCCGAAGTCCGTGCCATCGGTCGAGCGCAACCGCGTGGTCGCGCGCACCATTGACGCGCTCGGCCTCGGCGAACGCGCCCGCACGCGCGTCGGCAGTCTTTCCGGCGGCCAGCGCAAGCGCGTGAGTGTTGCCGCGGAATTGCTCGGCCGCCCGCGTTTGCTTTTTCTCGACGAGCCGACCTCCGGCCTCGATCCCGCCGCGGAAGCCTCGGTGATGGAACTTCTCCGCCGTCTCGCCGCGAACGGCTGCACCGTCGTTTGCACCACGCACGTGATGGAGAATGCCTACCTCATGGACCGCCTCGCGATCCTCAGCGGCGGCCGCCTCGCGTTTTACGGCGCTGCGGACGAGGCACGCGTTTATTTCGACGTCGAGCGGCTCACGCAAATTTATGACCGGCTCGAATCCGCGCCGCCGTGGACGCCACCCGCAGTCGAGCCGCCTTCGCAGCGTGCGGACGAGCCGCTGCCGCCTTCGCGCCGCCCCGCGCCGCTTCCGATTTTGCTGCTGCGCGAATGGGCGATCCTCCGCGCGGACTGGAAAAACCTCCTGCTTGCGCTCGGCCAGCCGGTGCTCATCGCGCTGCTCGTCACGTGGGTGAGCCGCGATGCGTCGCTCATTTTGTTTTTCGCCTACATTGCGACGCTGTGGTTCGGCTGCGGCAACGCGGCACAGGAAATCGTGAGGGAATTGCCGATGTTCCGTCGTGAACGGCTCGTCGGCCTCGGGCGCAACGCCTACCTGCTTTCCAAATATCTTTCCATCGCGCGGATCACCGTCGCCCAAAGCCTGCTGGCATATCTCGTGATGCAGGTTTGTGCCGGAGGCATTGCCGGAAATGCGGCATGGCAGGTCGCCGGACTTGTGATGACGAGTTTTGCGGCGGTCGGCATCGGTCTTGCGATTTCCGCTCTTGCCCGATCGGTGCTGCAGGCGGTGATGCTCGTGCCGCTTGTGCTGATCCCGCAGATTTTGTTTTCGGGATTCACTCCGCCGGCGGGAGAAATGAAGGCGGGGCCATTCGCCGTGTCGCGTGTGATGCCGAGTGCGGCGGTGCAAAGCGTGATGGACGTGAGCCTGTTTTGGGGCAGGACGGTCGGCCGCGATGCGATCGTGGATTTTCCATCCGCATTTTCAAATCTCAACCGCGACCACTCGTTGCGAAACGGACAGGTCTTTGAAAATGCCGCACCCGCATGGCAGGGGCTGGCAACGCTGCTTGCATGGTCGCTCGCGGCCTATGGCGTGGCGTGGGGCGCGCTCCGCAAACGCGAGCGCGGCTAGTCGGGCACTTCGTCCGGCGTGGTCTCGGTGGAGGAATCCGCGGCTTTGGCTTTTTTCTTTTTGACGGGCGGTTTCCAGCCGGGGACTTCGGAATAATCGCCTTCGGGAATGCCGGACTGGATGATCATGTGGGCATTCGCCGAATCCACCGTGTAGTCCGAAATCAGGTCGTCCGTGGGATTGTCCACGACATCGGGCGAGTGGACATTCGCGGGCAGGAAAATTGGCGCGGAGTTCACGAGTTTTTTCGAGCCTCCCGAGGTGTTGGACGCGCTTTCTCCGGTGATTCCCGATCCCGCCGTGGAGCCTCCGCCGGCAAGATTACCGAAAACACCGAGATGCTGCGCACGCGCCTGTGCGTCGAGCTTGAGAAGGTTGCTGCGAAATTCTTTTTCGGTGATGGGGCCGGGCGGATCGGCGGGCATGCCGTAGATGCGCACGAATCCATTTTGCGCGAGCGTGGAGGCGAGGTCGTTCGCGTCGTTGTCGCCGAAAAGCACGAACGCATAATTCCGCGGCAGGCGACTGGCTCCGCGGGCATCCTCCCATTTTGTGACGACGGTGAATGGCTTGCCCGCGAGAAGCCCGTGCGTGAATGCCTGCGCGGCCTTGCCGGCCTCGATAACGCGGTCGGTCGTGATGCCAAGCGCCTTCGCCTGCTCCTTCACTCGCTCGGGGATCTGCTGGCTGTCCTCGCAGGTATCCACGAAATAGAGCCGGAAAATGAATTCCTTGCCGTTGTGTTTGACGTGGAAGGAATCGCCGTCGTTGGATTCGTTTTCCATCAACGTGCAGCCCGTCAGCCGCGCCCAGCTTTGTTCCCCGGCACGAGCGGAAGTTGAAATCAAAAGCGCCAGCAGCGCGAAAAGTGACGAAACTTTCAAAATATCCGTCTCGACAATTACTTTAATCCGAACAGGCGCACCATGTCTTTCTTGCCCTTGAGCTCGTGCTCGCCGAGGTCGGCATAGGTGTCGGCCGGCTCGCCGAGGGCGCCGAGAAAATCGCCCGAAAGCACGAGCATCTGGTTGAGCTGCTTCATCAACGATTCCATGCGGAAGGTGGTGTTCACGGCGTCGCCGATGATCGTCGCGTCGCGTTGTGCCACGAGGCCGATGTTTCCGCAGGTCACCGTGCCATGATGCAGTGCGACGGCGATGCGGAACGGATGGTGGCCCTCCGGCGATCCTGATCCGGTCATTGTGGCGGGTGACAACGGCCAGCGCATTGCCTCGGCGAGCGTGAGCAGTTTGCGTCCCACGCTCAACGCCGACGACGCTTCGTGTTGATTGGCGTCCGCGGCATTCCAATACGCGAGGATTGCATCGCCGATGAATTTATCAATCGTGCCGCCGCTCTGCTGCACGAGGTTGCCGGCGTTGCGAAACCATTCGCCGAGCGTGCGCGCGAGAGTTTCCTCGGTGAGCAGTTCGGACATCGTCGAGAATCCGCGAATGTCGCAGACCATGATCGCCACCTCGCTCGATTCCTCGATGCCCGTGTCCGTGCCGGCGAGCGTGACGTCGTAGCCACCTTCGGCAGGCGTGTCCTCCATTTGCTCGAAGTGCAGTTCGTTGCCGGAGACGCGGATCACCGCGCCGTGGCGCAACGTGACGGGCGTGATGACGCGGCGGCTGTCCACGAATGTGCCATTGCGGCTGCCGAGGTCCATGATCTGGTATTCGTAGGCGTTGTGGCAGCGGATGATGGCGTGCTGGCGCGAGACGTGCGGGCTGAAGTGCAGCGAGACGGTGTTGTCGCGGCTGCGGCCGATGGTGGCGGTGTTTCCGATTTCGACGTCGAACGGTGCCCCTTCGGACGGATGGACTTTCAACCTGGCGCGCATGAAGCGGACAAGGTAACACGGAAAAATTCGAAATTCGAAATGTGAAATTGGAAATGAAGATATCCTGCCCATGGCAGCCGAAATAATTTCGAATTCCGCATTTCGCATTTCAAATTCAACGCGCTAGCGTTGCAGGCATGATTCGTCGCATCGCTTTCGCCGCCGTTTGTTTGCTATCCGTGGTTCCGCTTCGTGCTGGAGATGAGGTCGCGCCGGCGGAGCCGCCAAAAGTCGTGCAGTCCACGGCGGCCGATGAATTGAAGGCGCTGGCTGGGCAGACCGCGACAGTCGAGGGCAAGGTGACGCGCATCGGCGCGACCGCGAGTGGCGGCATCACATTCATCAACATGGCCCCGGGCGTGAATGGGTTCGTCGCGGTTGTCTTCAAGTCGAACATGGATGCGTTCCCGAACGGCCTCGACGAATACAAGGGCAAGACGCTGCAGGTGACCGGCAAGATCGAGTTTTACAAGGACACGACGCCGCAAATCGTCGTGAGGACCGCCGACCAGATCAAGGTCGTGGCCGACGCGGCGCCTGTGCCGGAAGCCGGTGAATCCAAGGCGCAATAGCGGTCAGCTTTGCGGGGAAAGCAGTCGCTCGGTGTATTTTGCGAGCAGGTCGAACTCGAGGTTCGTGCGGTCGCCCGTGCGCAGGTCGCCGAGGTTGGTCGCGGCGCGGGTATGCGGGATGATCCACACGGTGAAGCTCCGCGCATCGAGCGCGGCGATCGTGAGCGACACGCCGTTGATTGCGATCGAGCCTTTTTCCACGGCATATCGCGCATATTCGCCCGGGAGCTCGAACGTGAGGCCGAGATCCGCATTCTTCTCCACCACCGCAAGCGTGGCCGCGGTGCAGTCGATGTGTCCCTGCACGAAATGACCGCCGAG
>JBOHXO010000199.1:0-5880 GCA_050737475.1 Chthoniobacterales bacterium | reverse complement strand
ATCGTTGATCGCGTCAATGGCTTCCGGCGAATCGCCGCTCACGGGGAGATCGCGCGCATCCATGGCGCGAAGCTACGCGCGCCGTCGTTTGCTTGCGAGGAAATCGGAAATTTTCGCGAGAGGGAGGCAGTTGACGACGTCTTCGCGCGTGAGCCATCCTTTGCGGGCCAGTCTCACTCCGAAGGCGAGATCCTGCAGGCCATGCGTGGAATGCGCATCGGGATTGATTGCGCACTTCACGCCCTTTTCCTTCGCGAGCGGCCACCAGCGCCAGTCCATGTCGAGCCGGCGGGGATTGGCGTTGAGCTCGATGATGGTTCCGGTTTCCGCGGCGGCCTCGATGATCGCCGGCACGTCCACCTTGTAAGGATCGCGGCTGGTGAGCAGTCGGCCCGTGAGATGACCGAGCATGGTGACGTGCGGATTCGAGATCGCCTTGATGATGCGCTTCGTCATTTCCGCCTCGCTGAGCGTGAAAACGGAATGCACGGACGCGACGACGTAATCGAGCGTCGCCAGTACGTCGTCGGGAAAATCGAGCGAGCCGTCCTTGAGGATGTCGCACTCGCTGCCGGCGAAGAGGCGGAAGTTTTCGAAGCCCGCGTTCAATAAATCAACTTGCGCGCGTTGCTCCGCGAGGCGCTCCGCGTCGAGGCCATTCGCCTGGTAGGACGCCTTGCTGTGGTCGGCGATGCCGAGATATTCGAGGCCGAGTTCCATCGCCGCCGCGGCCATTTGCTCGAGCGTGGCGCGGCCGTCGCTGGCCACGGTGTGATTGTGGAAAGTGCCGCGCAGGTTCTGCCACTCGATGAGTTTGGGAAGTTTACCGGTCTCGGCGGCGTCGAATTCCCCGCGGTCTTCGCGCAACTCCGGCGGAACGAACCGCAGCCCGAGCGCGCGGTAAATGTCGCCTTCCTCGCGCACCTCCGGGATCGGGTCGGTGAGCTTGCGGCCCTCCGCTTCGCTGAAGCGGTATTCGTTGAGCGACCAGCCGCGTTCCAGCGCGCGGCTGCGCAGGCGGACGTTGTGCTCCTTGCTGCCGGTGAAATACTGGATCGCGAACGGATATTCCGCGCCGCTGACGACGCGCAGGTCGCATTGCAGGCCGTTCTTGAGCAGCACGCTCGTCTTGGTCGCGCCGGCGGCGATCACGCGGTCCACGAGTTCGTGCCCCGCGAAATCCTCGCTCACCAATTTCGGCTCGCGCGTGGCGGCGATGATGTCGAGGTCGTGCACGATTTCCTTTCCGCGCCGGTAGCTGCCCGCGACGTCGGCCATCAGGACCTCGGGATGCGAGCGCAGGTCGTCGAGCAATCGTTGCGCGATCGGCGCGGCGTCGCCGAGCAGGAAGGTGCCCACGTTCTTTTTGCGATGCTCGATTGCGGCGAGAATGTTTGTCGCGGTTTTTTCGCCGAAGCCGGGCAGCGCGGCGACGCGTCCGTCCTTGCAGGCGCGCTCGAGCGAGGTGATCGAGGTGACTTTCAATTCGTCGTGCAGCACCTTGATTTTCTTCGCGCCGAGGCCCTGCAGTTCGAAGAGCGTGAGGATGTCCGCGGGGAAGGATTCTCGCAGCTCGTCGTATTGCGGCAGGTGGCCGGTTTGCACGAGCGTCGTGATTTTTTCGGCGATGGCCTTGCCGATGCCCTCCACCTCGATCAGGCGTTCCTCGGCGACAAGTTTTTCCAGCGGCTCGGCGAGCGTTTCCAGCGCGCGAACGGCATTCGAATAGGCGCGAACCTTGAACGGATTTTCGCCCTTGAGCTCGAGCAGTCGGCCGAAATTTTCGAGCACCTCGGCGATTTGTTCCTTCGACATCATGGAGCATTCGTTCTCCCCGGTTGCGGCGTCGCTGACAAGTCCGGCGTTTTTGCCGCTCAATATCCGGCATTCAGGGAAGTCGTTCAGACGGCCCACGTCTCGAAGCGAGGCACGTTGAACGGGACCGTGCGGGTCGGCGGCTTTCAAATGGATTGCGTCCGTCTCGTCAAGTAATCCGTCTTACAACGGCTCACTCGTCGTCAGCGGCAAGCGCTAGCCGGCGTAACCCGCCACGCGATTCAGCCAGCCGGACAGCCATTTGCTTTCGTTGCGTGCCTTCGGAGAATTTTCCACGCGACGCGTAAGCACGGTGGCCGCGGCGTCTGAAAATGCGTGCAACGCCGGGCCGTTGCCCATCTCCTCGAGCACTTGCAGCAATCCCCATCCCTGCCCCTTGTAGCGCTCGGTCGGGCTCGTTCCCTCACCCTTGAAATTCACGTAATCAATGAGCGCATACATGCCGAGTGGCTCGGCGGCGACGCGCTGGAAATTTGCACGGACGCGCTCGCGTTCGCTTTTTGGAACGGCCTTGAGCATTTGTGGCAGCGCGTCCTGCAGGCGTTGCGCGCAGAATCGCGCCTGCAGGGCGACCGTGCCGGCGAGCAACTCGCGGAGGTTTTTCATGCGGGCGCTTTCGAAATCGGCCATGAACTCGGCGCGCGTATTCCACGGGCAGGCGCCGCGCATCCAGCCCGGCAGTTTCGTGCCGCCGGCGGCGAGCCAGGCGGCGAGCGGCGGGAAGCTTTCCTCGAACGGCCCGCGTTTGCCGGCGGGATACCAGATGAAATGGCCGATGCCGAGCGATGCGAAGTCCTCGCCCTTGTTCCAGGAAGTCAGGCCATCCACGGTGCCGGCGCACTCGTTTATCCAGATGCGTTTGCCGATGGTCAGTGCCTGCGCATCCGAGATGGAAACGGATTGGGCCAGCGCGCCGAAGCAAAGAAACAGGGCGGGAAGGAGGAAACGGAGCATGGTGTGCAAAATACCGGCCCGCAGCGGCTCCTGCACGCCTCATTCGTGCAAAAAATCCGCTTCTGGACCCTCTCTGAGACCCCTGCGCTGACCTTGACTTTTGGGCTGCGATTGCGTAATCTTTTTAGACAGTGTTGAACCACATTTCCATTCTCGCAGCAGTTACGGGCGTCGTCGCAAAAAGCGACAATGCCGCGGGCTCGCTTCGTCTGGACTGATCATCACTGACAAACCAAAAAACGAACCACCCACGGCTGAAGCGGCCGTGGGTTTTTTATTTCCCATGGATCGCAGCAGGCCGGGGGCAACCCAAAATGCAAACGACCAAAGATCCATCGCGGAGGACCCGCGAAAACTACACACCTGGCCACTCGACCAATGCCGTCAACTTCATGTCGGCGCGCACGATCGAGTCGCACGCAGGCTTCCTGCTGCCGCTGCTCGACCGCGGCCTAGAAGTGCTCGACGTCGGGTGCGGACCCGGCACCATAACGCAAGGCATCGCCGAATACGTGCTGCCCGGGCGAGTGACCGCCGTGGACCGCGATCCCGTGCAAGCCGCGCATGCCGCACGGCTGGCGGAGGGACGTGAGCAGACAAACCTGCGGTTCATCGCCGCGAGCGTGTATGAGCTGCCATTCCCGGCGGCCTCGTTCGACCTCGTGTTCTCGCATGCGCTGTTCGAGCACCTCTCGAATCCGCGCGGCGCGCTGGCCGAAATCCGGCGCGTGCTGCGGCCCGGCGGCCTGGTTGCCTTGTGCAGCCCGGACTGGGACGCGTTCGAGATGCGCAAACCGACTCCGGAAGCCGAGGCGGCACTCCGCGACTATCGCGAATTGCAGGAGCACAATGGCGGCGACACGCGCGCCGGCGGCAAGCTCACAAAATGGCTGCAGGAAGGCGAGTTTGGCTTCATCCGGCAGGGACAACGCGTCGAGAACTACGAGTCGACCATGCGCATCGCGACCTATCTCGCGCTGCAGCTCGAGTCGGCCGGTAATTCCGGCGCGGCGCATGCGCTGCTCGATTGGTCGACCGAGCCCGGTGCGGAGCTGATCGGCTGCTGGCGGCACGTGGTTGGAATCAAATGGAATCGGTGAGCCATGCGAAAGGTCGTGTGGCCAATGCACACGCGCGGGGAAAACTCCTTTACACCCCGCGCGACGGTCGGTGAATGTCTGCGGTTCACATGGACTCGATCGGCATCGGACTAGCAGGCTTCGGCACCGTCGGCGGCGGGGTTTACAAGAACCTCGAGGCCAATCGCGCCCTGCTCTCGCAAAGACTCGGCGCATCGCTCGACGTTCGTCGAATCGTTGTTCGCGATCTTGCAAAGGTGCGCAATGTCGCCGCGCCCGCATCGCTGTTCAGCGGCAATCTGGATGATTTGATCAACGACCCGGAGATTCGCGTCGTGGTCGAATTGATGGGCGGAGTGGATATTCCCCTCGCCTTCGTTCGCAAGGCGATCGAAGCCGGCAAGATCGTCATTACCGGCAACAAGGCGCTGCTCGCGGAGCACGGAGCGGAACTCTTCCGGCTCGCGAATGAGAAACGCGTTCCCATTTTTTACGAGGCGGCGGTGGCGGGCGGCATTCCGATCATCAAGTCCGTGCGCGAGGCATTCGTCGCGAATCGCTTCGAAAGCATTCACGGCATCCTCAACGGCACCAGCAATTACATCCTCACCCGCATGACCGAGGCCGGCCTCAGCTTCGAAGCCGCGCTCGCCGAGGCGCAGGCGCTGGGCTACGCGGAGTCCGATCCGACGCTCGATATCAACGGCTGGGACGCCGCGCACAAGGCGATCATCCTCGCCTCGCTGGCCTATGGATTCTGGGTGAAGGCCGCGGATGTTTTCGTCGCAGGCATTGACCGCCTCACGAGCGACGACATCAAGTTCGCGTCGCAGCTCGGCTATGCGATCAAGCTGCTGGCGACGATTCGCAGCGACTCGTCGAATTCCATCGAGGTGCGCGTCTGCCCCACCCTCATCCCAAAATCGCATGTGCTGGCCTCGGTGAAGGGCGTCTTCAACGCCGTGTGGCTGCGCGGCGATGTCGTCGGCGAATCCCTGTTCTACGGCCGCGGCGCGGGACAGGACCCGACCGCAAGTTCCGTGATCGCGGACCTCGGCGAGTGCGTGGTTGCGCTTGCTTCGCCGCGGCGTTGCTACGGTTTCACCTCGCACGATCTCTACGGGAAGTTGAAACCGACCGACGAGGTTGTCTCGCAATTTTACCTCCGCCTGCTCGTGGACGACCGCCCCGGCGTGCTCGCACAGATCGCCGGAATCCTCGGCGAGGCCGGCATCGGCATCTCGTCCGTCATCCAGCCCGAGAGCCACGAGGCCGGTCCGCTGCCGCTCGTTCTCATGATTCACGATGCCAGTTTCGGGATCACCCGCGAGGCCGTGGCGCGACTTGCCGCGCTTGGCTGCGTAAAGGCCGAGCCCGCGCTGCTGCCGGTCGAAACATTTTCCGCATAAATGAATTCCCCGCTCCACGATCGCGGCGTAATCAGCCGCTACCGCGAATATCTTCCGGTCACCGACGCCACTCCCGTCATTTCATTGAACGAGGGCTCCACGCCGCTCATCCACTCGCCGCGCCTCAGCGAGCGTGCGGGTCACAATGTCTTCCTCAAATACGAGGGGCTGAACCCGACCGGTTCGTTCAAGGACCGCGGCATGACCGTCGCGATGTCGAAGGCTGTCGAGGCCGGCGCGAAGACCGTCGTGTGCGCCTCGACCGGCAATACCTCCGCCGCCGCCGCCGCGTATGCGTCGCGAGCCGGGATCAAGTGCGTCGTCATCCTGCCCGCCGGAAAAATTGCGATGGGCAAGATGGTGCAGGCGTTTGTCTATGGCGCAACCGTCGTGGCCATTCGCGGCAACTTCGATGACGCGCTCCACCTCGTGCGTGAACTCGGTGCGGACGGCTCCGTCGCGGTCGTAAATTCGATCAACGCGCATCGCATCGAGGGCCAGAAGACTGCGGCCTTCGAGATCGTTGACGAACTCGGCGACGCGCCGTCGGTCCACATTCTTCCCGTCGGCAACGCAGGCAACATCACCGCCTATTGGAAAGG
>JBOHXO010000198.1:0-7023 GCA_050737475.1 Chthoniobacterales bacterium | reverse complement strand
CGGCTCAAGCATGGCAAAAACGTGATCACCGCCACCGCCACCGGCTGGGGCGGCACATCCACGCCCACGAAAATCACCGTCACGCGCAAATAATCCCGCCGCCACTGGCGCTTCCCCCGGCATGCGCTAAGGTTCGGGCAATGAAAACCGGCCGCCTTTTAGTCGCCAGCATCCTGCTCGGCAGCTTCAGCCCTCTTCTCGCGGCCACTTACAATATCACCGACCTCGGCACGCTCGGCGGATCGCAGAGCGCCGCGTATGGCATCAACGCCAGTGGCCAGGTGGTCGGCAGCGCCTATCTCACCGGCAACACCGCCAACGCCGGCACCCTCTTCTCCACGAGCGGCAACATCGAAATCGGAAACTTTGGCGGCATCAATGTCAACGAAGCCCGCGGCATCAACTCGTCCGGCGCCGTCGTGGGAATCAACGCGCTTCCCGGCGACACGAGCACCCACGCATTCATTTATCTGGGCGGCGCGACCGTCAATCTCGGCACCCTCGGCGGCACGTCGAGCCGCGCCTACGCCATCAACGACTCAGGCCAGATCACCGGGGAATCCCAGATCACCGGCGACACCGCTGTGCACGCCTACCGTTACAAAAATGGCGCCTTCACCGATCTCGGCGGCACCACGGCCACGGGCTTCGCCATCAACGCCGCCGGCCACGTCGTCGGCCGCTCGAATTTCAAGGCCTTCATCGCCACGGGAAATACCGTCGTGAATATCTCCGGCATCGGCACCGGCAACATGCACACCGCCTACGGCATCAACGACAACGACCAGGTCGTCGGCACCAGCAATATCGCCAGCGGCAGCGGCACCTTTCACGCCTTCCTTTATCAAAGCGGTTCCGCCGCCGACATCGGCTCGCTCGTCGTCGGCAACAACGCCACCGCCTATGCCATCAACAACTCCTCCGTAATCGTCGGCACCAGCAACCTCACGCCGGGCGGCGTCACCTACCACGCGTTCATTTACCAGGGCGGGCAAATCACCGACCTCAACAGCCTCATCCCCGCGAACACCGGCTGGGTGCTCGAAACCGCCTACGCCATCAACGCCTCGGGCCTCATCGCCGGCTCCGGCACGCTCAACGGCGTGAAGCGCGCCTTCCTCCTCACGTCCACCGACCTGGATCCCGGCAACGAAACCCAGCCGCCCCGCATCTACGTCAACGGCGCGAAACGCCTCTCCACCACCAGGGCGAAATTGAAGCTCACCGGCAGCAGCGGTGGAAATGTCAACGAAGTCCGCTACCGCCTCAACGGCAGGGGCGCCTACCGCTCCACGCACGGCGACGTGAGCGGCTGGAAAATCACCGTCGCGCTCAAGCCCGGCAAAAATCTTTTCCAGGTCATCGCCGTCAGCTCCGCAGGCGTCAAATCCCTGCCCGCAAAAGTCATCATCACCCGCACGGACGGCTGACCGCGTTGCCCTGAACGCATCACTCCGCCCCTTTTGACAAATTCTCCGCGAGTCCGTATAGGCACGCTGGTGAAATTCTCCGGCCTCCTCGCCGTCGCATTGCTCGCGACCGTCGCCTCCGCGCACGCCGGGCCTTCCTACGTCTACAAGAAACTTCGGAACATCAATACCGCCGTGGACATCAACGACCACGGTGACACGTTCGGCTACTATTACGACTCCGAGGACGATAGAACCCTCGCCAATTACATCGTCTCCAGTTCGAACAAACTGTGGCGGCTCAAACTGGGCAGCACCGTCGTCGGAGGAAGCATTGAAGTGCGGGCCCTCAATAACAACCGGCTGGGCGTGGGCACGGACCACAAGGAATTCGGATCGGAGGAAGCCGCGCTTTTTGCGCCCGACAAGACGCTTTTGCTCGGCACACTCGGCGGTGGCACATCCCGCGCCTTCGATATCAACGACGCCGGCCAAATCGTCGGCGAAGCGCGGGCCGCCGACGGTCACTCCCACGCGTTTGTTTATTTCAGCGGGACGATGACCGACCTCGGGACGTTCGGCGCAACCCACAGCTCGGCGACCGCGATCAACGTGTCCGGCGATATCGTCGGCGACTACGGCGACCGTGCGTTCCTTTACAACAGCGGCGGCCAGTTCACCGACATCGGCACCCTTGGCGGAGCCACGCACGCAAGCGCCATCAGCGATACCGGCTTCATCACCGGCTCATCCGCGGCCGGCAAAGGCGACCACGCTTTCCTGTATTCGTGGCCGGGTCGCATGTCGGACCTCGGCACGCTCGGCGGCCACTCGAGCTATGGAGCCAGCGTGAACAGCCACGGCCAGGTCGTCGGCGTCTCGTATTTGAAAAAATCGGACAAGCTCTATTGGGCGGACGAGCACGCCTTCGTCACGCACAACGGAAAAATGGTGGACCTCAACACCCTCGTCAAAATTCCCTTCAAGGGTTTCCGATTCAAGCCGCTCAACAAATTCGACGAACTCACCAATGCAGTGGCCATCAACAACCGCGGGCAGATCGTCGTCGAGTCCTATGGCGCGGTGTTCAGCGACGGCGGCGACTATTACCACTCCGCGAGCATTTACCTCCTCACGCCGATTCCGACGCTCCATGTCGTGGGCAGCAAGCGGACCACCAACCGCACCGGACTCTTCGTGCATGGCACCGCACATTACAGCACGACCGAGGTCCGCTACCGCGTCGGCTCGAAAGGCGTGTTCCGCAAGGCGTCCGGCACGGAGAGCTGGATTTTTTACACGAGGGTTCCGCGCGGCGCCTCGAGGATCACCATCATGGCCGTCGGCCCGGGAGTCCGCTCGGAATACAAGACCGTCTTCGTCAAGCGAACCTGAACTTCGGCGCCCGGCATGATCCCTCCACCGCTCCGCCGTAAGATCCGCAACGCAGCCTGCGCCGCGCTCCTCGCAAGTCTTCCGCCGGCGATTGCGAAGCCGGCCTATACCGTTCGCCTCGTGGAGGGCATCGAGCGGGGCATGGACATCAATGCGTCGGGCGACGTGCTCGGCTACACGTTCGACGACGAGACCAACGAAATCATTTCCTACTATTTCGCGGAGAAGAAGAACGACCCCACGCGGTTCTGGAGCGAGCATGTGAGCGCCATCAACGATGCAAAAATGCTCGTCGGTTCTGTCGGCGACACGGCGGCCGTTTTCGACCACGGCAGGACGACGTTGTTGGGCAAATTCGGCGGAAAATCATCCTCCGCAATCAACCTCAACAACTTCGGCGTCATCGTCGGAACCCTCACGGCCTCCGACGACAGCCAGCACGCTTTTCTGTATGCCGATGGAACCATGACCGACCTCGGCGCCTTTGGCGGCGCGAACACCTGGGCGCTCGCCGTCAATTCGTCGCGGCAGATCGCCGGCGTTTACCAGACGGGCAGCGGCCAGACGCACACGCTCCTCTACGCGAATGGCGCAATGACGGACATTGATGCCCTCGCCGACTGGAGGTCTTCCTACCCATGGGCAATTAACGACTCGGGCCAGATCGTCGGGGAGGCGAACCTCCCGACAGGCCACACCATCGGCTTCCTCTATTCCGGCGGCGCGTTCACCGACCTCGGCAATCTCGGCGCAAAATTCTGCGCCGCGCACGACATCAATAATCACGGTGAGATCGTTGGCACTTCGAATACGCGAAAGGGCAAAGCCCATCCCTTCGTGTATCGCAATGGCCGCATGACCGACCTGAACACCCTCGTTCCGGAGATCCACTTCGGGAAGTTGAAGTTCACTCCGGTCCACGATCACGACGAACTCGTGAGCGCCCGCGCCATCAACGACAAGGGCCAGATCCTGGTGAACTCGGTCGGCCCGATCTACAGCAGCAGCACTGATTATTGGGAAGACCCGCGGGTCTATGTGCTCACGCCGATCCCGACCGTAAAAATTCTCGGCGGCAGGGCGCGCGCCACTCATCGCGCCACCATCGCCGTCCACGGCCGCGCGCATTACGGCTCCCGCAAAGTGGTCTATCGCATCGGCACGCGAGGCCCATTCCGCAAGGCCGACGGCACCGAGCGCTGGAGCTTTCGCGCAAAAGTTCCGCCCGGCGCCACGCCCATTTCCGTGATGTCCATCGGCCCCGGCGGACGCTCGTCCGTCGAGACCATCGTCGTCACGCGCCGTTGATTTCCGCCTGTGCATCGCGGTGGTTCCGTCTAGTTGTCACCACGTGACATCGGAAAAACTCCGCCTCTTTACGCGCATCGCCTACGGCTCCGGCGAATTCGGCCCCGCCATGGCCGGCAGCGCGCTGCTGTTTTTCCAGATGATCTTCCTCACGAACGTCGCCGGCCTCCGCGCGGACCTCGCCGGCAGCGTCCTCCTCATCGGAAAATTGTGGGTCGCCATCAACGACCCGCTCATCGGCTGGCTCAGCGACCGCACCCGCACGCGCTGGGGCCGCCGCCTGCCGTGGATGGTCACTTCCGTCGTCCCGCTCTCCCTCTTTTTCTGGCTCCTCTGGCTTGTCCCCGGCTTCCTCGGTCACGACAGCCAATGGGCGCTCTTCGCCTACTTCTCGGTCGTCTCGATCCTCTTCGATACATTCTTCACCGGCTTCATCCTGCCGCACAACACGCTCACCTCCGAGTTCACGCAGGACTACGACGAACGCTCGCGCATCACCGGCTTTCGCATGGCCTTCGCGATCGGTGGCACCGTCGGCGGTCTTGTCATCGGCCTCGTCGTTTTCGGCAAACTGAAATCGCTCTCGCTCGCCACGCAATTCTCGACCATCGCGCTGACCATCGCGGCCGTATCCACGGTGGTTGGTATTTTTTGCATCGCAGGAATCTGGCGCACCGCCGTCCGCATCCCGATCATCGAGTCCCCTGCGACATCGACGGCAGACCGGCCGCTCCAACGAATCGGGGCCGCGTTGAGAATCATCTTCTCGAACAAGCCTTACGTCATCGTCGTTGCCATCTACCTCTTCTCGTGGCTTGCGATGCAGCTCACCGCGTCGTTCCTGTCCTACTATGTGATCAACTACATGAAGCTCTCGTTCCTGAGCTTCGCGATCCTCGTTTTGGTGGTGCAATGCACGGCGCTCCTCCTCCTTCTCCCCGCCGGCTGGCTCAGCGTTCGCTGGGGCAAGAAGCAGGTCTACTTCATCGGCATGGGCGTCTGGATCTTTCCTCAAATCGCCTTGATCTTCGTGCCCGCCGACCAGTTCAACCTCGTCCTCGCCCTTGCCGCGCTCGCAGGCTTCGGCACCTGCGTCTGCTACCTCATCCCGAACGCAATGCTCCCGGACACGATCGAATACGACGAACTCCAGACCGGCCTGCGCCGCGAAGGAATTTTCTACGGCTTCTTCGTCTTCGTCCAAAAGGCGGTCCTCGCCTTCACGACCTACATCGTCGGCTGGGCGCTGCAACTCTCCGGCTTCGTCTCGTCAAAAGGCACCGATGTCGTGCAACCCGAGAGCGCGCTGACCACCATCCGCATTTGCGTCGGCGTCCTGCCCGCCATCGCCATTCTCATCGGCCTCTACTTCGCGTGGATCTACCCGATCACGAAAGCAAAGCACGCTGAAATCCTCCGCCTGCTCGCCGAGCGCCGCCAGGCGAACGCGCCGATGTGAAAATCCTTCGCGTCGTCCTCCCCGCCGCCGTCCTCATCTACGCCGGCATTTGCGCGATCCTCTACTTCATCCAGGACCACCTGCTTTTCTTCCCCTGCCGCGTCACCGCCGCGGAACTCGATGCCCGCGCGCACAAGGGCCGGTTCGTCCCGTGGGAAAATTCGCGCGGCGAAATCATCGGCTGGAAATCCACCGAGGGCGATCCCGCCAAAACCCTGCTCGTCTGCCACGGCAACGGCGGCTTCGCGCTCGAATCCCGCTACAAGGATTTGAACAGCGACAAAGCCTGCAAGCTCTACCTGCTCGAATATCCCGGCTACGGCACACGCAGCGGCACGCCCTCCACGCAAGGCTTCGTGGACGCCGCGACCGACGCCCTCGACTCACTCCACATGGAGCTCCCCACTCGTAAAATCTGGCTCGTAGGCGAGTCCATGGGCACCGGCACCGTGTGCGCCGCCGCCGCCGCGCGGCCGAATCTCATCGCGGGCATCGTGCTCGTCGTGCCGTTCGACAACCTCGGCTCCGCCGCCGCCGCGCACGTCCGCTGGCTGCCCGTGCGCCTCCTGCTCCGCCATCATCTCGACTCCGATCAAAACCTGAAAAAATACCACGGCCCCGTCGCCTTCGTCGTCGCCGGCAACGACGGCATCACGCCGTCGCGCCTCGGCCAACGGCTCTACGACAGCTACGCCGGCCCGAAGCGCCTCTGGCTTTTTCCAAAACTCGGCCACGGCGACCGCGACGATTTCTTCGCCCACTGGCCCGAATACGCCCGCTGGCTTTTCGCCCAGCCCGCTCCACATTAATCTCCGTCCACACCGCGGATGAAACTCCTCCTCTCGCTTTCCCTCATTCTCATCGTCGGTTACCTGCTGATTTGCGCCGCCCTTTATTTCAATCAGGACCGCCTGCTCTTCTTCCCCGACCACGCATCCGCCGCACAACTCGAAAGCCACGCGCGGCAGATCGGCTTCGAGCCGTGGACGAATGCCGGAGGCGAACGCATCGGCTGGCGATCCATTGCCGGCGATCCCGCCAATCCCCTCCTCATCTGCCAGGGCAACGGCGGCCTCGCGCTCAGCAACGACTACGCGACGATGCGCCAGACCACGCCGTTCCAATTCTTCCTCCTCGAATATCCCGGCTATGGCGCGCGCCTTGGAAAACCCTCCGCGCAATCACTCACCGCCGCCGCAGTGGACGCCATTGACACACTCACCGCCGGCAATCACCTACGCCGCATCTGGCTCCTCGGCCAATCGCTCGGCTCTGGCATCGTCAGCGCCGCGGCAGCCGCGCGCCCCGATAAAATCAAGGGCCTCGTCCTGCTCACGCCATTCGATTCGCTCAGCGCCGCCGCCGGCAACGACACGGTCATTCCCCCAAGGCACGCGAAGCGCCTCTACGACGGATACGCCGGACCAAAAAAATTCTGGCTCGTCCCCGACC
>JBOHXO010000197.1:0-2966 GCA_050737475.1 Chthoniobacterales bacterium | reverse complement strand
GCCCCCAGCGGAACCTATTTTTCCCTAGGAGCTTTTCCTAGATTTATTGCAATGATCAGGCGTTGAATCCTTTGCCGTGCTCGGATTTCATTCGTTTTCTCCCCGCGATGGGAGACATTGGCCGGCTGATGAGAGCCCGGACCCTATTGTTTGTCCTGCTCGCCGCGGCAGCGGTCGCGTGTTACCTCATCCTGCGAACGGCTGACAGGCCGGCGGACATGCGAAAACGGATCGAAGTTCATAAATCGGCGCGGGAGCTGGAGTTTCACGACGGGCGGGGCGGCGTGCGGAAATTCAGCGCGGCGCTCGGCTTCGCTCCCAAGGGAAACAAGGCGGTGGAAGGCGATGGCGCGACACCCGAGGGCGAGTATTTCGTGTGCGTGAAAAATCCGAAAAGCGCATTCTTCCTTTCGCTCGGCATCAGCTATCCAGGCCCGCAGGATGCGGATCGCGGGCTGGCGGCGGGATTGATCACCGAGGCCGAGCACGCGGAAATTTTGAAGGCAAATGCGGAACATCACCCGCCGCCGTGGAAGACCGCACTGGGCGGCGAAGTTTTCATCCACGGACGCGGCGCGCAGTCGGACTGGACCGCGGGTTGCGTTGCGGTGGAGGACCCCGACATGGCCGAGCTTTACGACCTGGCCGAGGTTGGGATGCCGGTGATCATTCGTCCCTAGTGCTGGTGCTTTTTCAAATATGCGATCATCCGCGCCTGCCACTTGAGCGTGTTTGCGCCAAGCCAGACGAAGTGCCCGCTGCCCTCGACGGCGATCAGTTTTGAGGTGCGGATTTTCGACGCGATGCGGCGCGTCTGCGGGAAGGAGCCGCTGTTGTCGTGCTTCGCATCCACGAAGAGCAACGGCGGCTTGAACGTCGCGAATTGCCCCGCGGCCTCGTAGGCCGGCCACGTCGCCACCGCCTCGACATCGGCAATGAGGCCCTTCCGCCGGTCGCTGAATGGCGTGAGACTCACCGCCATTTCGCGAGCCCATTCGAGCTGGTAGGGGTCGTTGAGCACATACTTGACGCGGTCGTCGAGAGCGCCGCCCTTGAGCTTCGTGTCCACGGACATCATGATTTCGAGCACCGTCGGGAAATCAGCCTGCATGAGCAGATAGAGGCCGTAGGGCGGGATGTTCACGCCGACGTTTTGCTTGAGGAAAAGATCAATCAACGTGTAACCGTCCGCCTGGTTTTCCTGCAATCCGACGCCGGTGAGCACGACGGACGAACAGCGCTCGGGATGGCGCACGCCCACTTGAAAAGCCACCAGACTGCCCGCGGAAAATCCGTAGATCGTCGCTTTCTTGATCCGGAGCGCATCCATCAAGGCCACGGTCGCATCCGCCTGCGCCTCGATGCTCTCGCCGACGGAAATCGGCGTCCTGAGATAACCGGGCCGCGACACCGCGATGACCGTGAATCCCTTGCCGACCAAAAACGAGCCCATCAAATACGATTGATCGAAGCCGCCGAAGCCGCCGTGCAGGCAGATGACCACGGGCCCGTGTCCCGCTTTCTTGTATTCGATCGGCCCCATGCTCGTCTTCACGACACGCGCGCCATCGCTCGCCAGCTCGGCCTTGCGCTGGTGCAGCCATTCGAAAAAGCCCTTCATTTGCTCGGCGGTCGGGGTCAGCAATTCCTTCGCGGTCTCGAGGTCAATCGGCTGCGCACCGGCCATGGACAAGGGCAGGACGGCCAGCAGGAGAATTTTTCGCAAGTGATTCGTGAGGTTCATGGCCGGGAGCTTATCGGCAATCCATCTGGAGCGCGACAGTCGCGCGACTTATTTTTATGACGGTCAATTGACCTGCAGGGCTTGTCATCGAAATGCGCCAACGGTAACCCTTCGTCATGGGCCACACAGTCCTGCTCGTGGACGATCACCCCGTGATGCGCGCGGGACTCGCGATGATGCTGGATCGCGCCCCGGAATTTTCGCTCGCAGGCGAGGCCGGCACCGCCGCGGAATCGCGTGAGCTCATCGCGAAACTCCACCCGAATCTCGTCGTGCTGGATTTGATGCTCGGCGGCCGCGACGGCGTGCCATTGATCGCCGAACTTCTCGCACTGCATCCGCCGGCGCGCATCCTCGTCTATTCCTCGCTCGACGAAACCACCTACGCCCGCCGCGCGCTGCGTGTCGGCGCCTTCGGGTATTTGATGAAGACCGAGAATCTCGACGCGGTGCGCGAGGCATTGCTCGCCATCGCGCAGGGCCGCCGCGTGATGAGCGAATCCATTCGCGAATCGCTGGTCGCGGAATCCCTCGGCGGTCCCGAGCCCGCGCTCGATCGGCTCTCCGACCGCGAGTTGCAGGTGCTGCGGCTCGTCGGCGAGGGCTTCACGCTCAGCGAGATCGCGAAGGAATTGAACCTCAGCGTGAAAACCATCGGGGGCTACCGCGAGCGGCTTAAAATCAAGGTCGGCGTGGATTCGGCGCGCGAACTCGCGAAGCGCGCGGCGGGATTTCTCGACGCGCCGTGAAAGAAAATTTCTCCGCGGAGATCACCGCGATCAATCTCCAGCGCATCTGGTGGATCGTGATCACCAGCACCGCGCTGAACGTCGCGATCCTCGCGTTCAACCTGCTCTCCCCCGCCCTGGGCAACGCCGTGTTCGCCGAATGGCAACTCGCCGATGCCGCGCTCTCGGCCGCGCTGCTCGTGATTGTCCGCCGTCTCCAAAACCGCGCCGCGCCGCCCGCATGGAAACGCGCCTTCGTCGCCGTCTTCCTCGTCCTCGTGATGGCGTTCATGGACAATTATTATTTCGTGCTGCTGCGGCCCTACGGCCACACCGCGGCCTACGTGCTCGGCGTGATCACGCTCGGCGTGCTGCTCCTGCTCCCGCCGCGAATCTTCATCGCCATCCTGCTCGCGAATCATGCGGTCTATTGCGCGCTGCTGTTCGCCGGTCACCCGGCCTCCGGCGCGCTCGCCGCAGGCATCCTCGACGGT
>JBOHXO010000196.1:0-8030 GCA_050737475.1 Chthoniobacterales bacterium | reverse complement strand
CGTCGAAAAACTGAGCAGCGCCACGCGCGGCTTTTGTCCGAAGACCTGGCGCGCGAGCATTCCGGTCTGCACGGCGATGGAGCCGAGCTGCTGCATCGTGGGGTCGGGCACGACGCCGCAATCGCTGAAAAACAGCACGCCGTCGTCACCAAACTTCGAGTTGGGCAGCTCCACGATCATGGCGCTCGTCACCAAATCCGCGTGCGGAAAGCGCTTCACGAGCTGCAGCAGCGGGCGCAGCAACGAACCGCTGAAGCCGCTCACGCCGCCCACCAGACCGTCCACGAGGCCGTATTGCAGCATCATGGCCGCGAAATAATTTCTGTTCACCATGATGGTGCGTGCGTCGCGAACGCCGAAATTCTTGTAGCGATCCAGTTTCTCGAGCCGCTCGCAAAAGACCGGGAGATCGGAGGATGTCTCGGGATTGATGATCGCGACGTGGTCGAGGCTGACCTTCTCGGCTTGTGCGACTTTTTCGATCACCTCACGCTGCCCGAGGAGCACAGGCACACCGAGCTGGCGCTCGAAAAAAACCTGCGCGGCACGGACCACCCGCGGATCGTCGCCTTCCGGAAAAACAATACGCTTTGGATGCCGCTTGAGTTTCTCGTAAACGGACTCGATGAACTTCATGGCAAATACAATTCGAGCCAGCGTGGAAAAGAATCCGCGCCAGAACAAGCCATGATTCTTCGCGCACGCAATCGCACCATCACATTTCCCCGTCGTCCGCTGGTGATGGGCATTCTGAATCTCAACGACGATTCGTTCTCCGGAGACGGCTCGCTGGATGTGGATTGGGCCGTGGCGCGCACGCGCGAACTCATCGCCGAGGGTGCCGACATCGTGGATGTGGGCGCGGAAAGCGCGCGCACGAATCGCGCCGCAATTTCCGAGAATGAGGAAGTCCGCCGGCTCACACCGTATCTCGAGCGCTTCGCGCAAACCGCAGCCACCGCGCTGCCGGCGGACGCCGCGCAGTTTTTTCCGCCGTTGCTTTCCGTGAATACCTGGCGCCCGGCCGTGGCGCGCGCCGCGCTCGAAATCGCCGGCGACCTGCTCAACGACATGGGCGGACTCCCCTCCCTGGAGAATGCCGCAGCCTGCGCGGAGCACGGCGCCTCATTGCTCATCATGCACACGGTCGGCGAGCCGAAGGTGCCGCACACGCACGTCGAGTGGCCCGACATCATCGAGGCCGTGCACGGATTCTTCGTTGAAAAAATCGCGCTCGCGGAATCCGCGGGCATGCCGCGCGAGGCCATCGTGCTCGACCCGGGAATTGATTTTGCCAAGCAGCGCGACGACAACCTCCGCATCCTGCGCGAGCTCGACCGCTTCGCCGACCTCGGGCGTCCCCTTCTCCTTCCCATCTCGCGCAAATCCGTGATCGGCGACGTGCTCGGCCTGCCCGATCCGTGCGACCGCGACGCCGGCACCGTGGCCTGCGCAGTGGCTGGGGCGCGGCGCGGCGCGGCAATTTTGCGGGTCCACAATGTCCGTGCGACGCATCAGGCGCTGCTCGCGATCGAATCCGTGTCCAACGCATGAAGCTTGCCATCCGCATCCTCCGCGTGCTCGTGGCGACGCTCTTCCTCTACGCGGGCGTGGTGAAGCTCGGCGCGAGCGAGCGTTTTACGATCACCGTCGCGCAAATCGCCCTGCTGCCGCCCGCATGGGTGGCGCCGCTCGCGATGGTTTTGCCGTGGGCCGAAATGCTCACGGGCGTCCTGATGCTGATCCCGCGCACAGCACGGCTGGGGGCGCTGGCCGCCGCGGGATTACTGGCCGTATTCCTCACGGCGCTCACCTGGGCATGGACCCAGGGACTCGCCGTGGACTGCGGGTGCTTCGGCGAGGACGCCACGGGCAACGTGCGGGATCAAATTCCCGTCGCGCTTGCCCGCGATATCCTGCTGCTGCCGCTTACGCTGCTACTAGCCGCGCGACGCTCGTATTGACGCGTGCGGAGCAGGCCGGGCAGCGGCCGAAAAATTCCAGCGAGTGGTGCAGCCCGGTGAAGCCGAACTTGTCCTGGATGAACCGCTCGGTCGTTTCCACGGGGCACGGAATATCGAGGAGCGTCACGCTCCCGCAATCGGTGCAGACCAGATGGTCGTGATGACGCGAGGGATCGGTGAGCTCATAATAGCTGCACGAGCGCTTGAGGTTCACCTTGTGCACGATGGTCATGCTTTCGAGCAAAATCATCATGCGGAAAACTGTCGCATAGTCAGGGAGCATTCCGCCTTCGATGAGGGCTTGCTGCTGGATTTCGATAAGCGAAAGCGGACGCGACGCTTTGAAAAGCGCCTGCATGATGCCACGTCGGCTACGTGTAACTCGCATCCCCTGGCTGCGCAGAAGGGCGAGGATACCATCGGCTGTGAAAGGTGATTTGATCTGGGTCATAAACGGAGTCTATTTTTGATCACCGGTAAGACACCTGCGACCCGATGGCAAGAAAAATCAGGGTTTCCCCTGATAAATTGTTGTCAGGCTGCGCGAATCGCCACACCGCATTCCTGTAAATAGGCCTTCGCCTCCCCTACAGTATGCTCGCCGAAATGGAAAATACTTGCCGCAAGAACGGCGTCCGCCCGGCCTTCGAGCAGCACATTGGCAAGATGCTCGAGCGAACCGGCGCCCCCACTCGCAATGACCGGTATGGATACCGCCCCACTCACCGCGGCCGTTAATTCAATGTCGTAACCCTCGCACGTGCCATCGGCATCCATGCTCGTGAGCAGGATTTCCCCTGCCCCGAGTTCCGCGACTTTACGGGCCCACTCCACGGCATCGAGCGACGTCGCGTTGCGGCCGCCGTGCGTATAGACGATCCAGTTTTTTCCGTCGGGATTGCGTTTTGCGTCAATGGCGACGACCACGCATTGCGAGCCGAAGGCCTCGGCTCCGGCGCGCACGAGATCGGGATCGTTGATGGCTGCGGTATTCACGCTCACCTTGTCCGCACCGGCGCGGAGCATGGCACGCATGTCGGCAATCGTGCGAATGCCCCCGCCGACGGTCAGCGGCATGAAACATTGCTCCGCGGTGCGCTCGACCACGTCAATCATCGTTGCGCGGCCGTCGCTCGAGGCGGTGATGTCGAGGAAAACGAGTTCGTCTGCGCCCTGCGCATCGTAGGCTTTTGCGCATTCCACGGGGTCGCCTGCGTCGCGGAGATTCAGAAATTTTGTGCCCTTCACGACACGGCCGTCGGTGACGTCGAGACAGGGAATGATGCGCTTGGCGAGCATGGCGGTGGAGAAACATGCGCGCGAACGGATCGAAATCGAGTCTAAAATGTTTGCACTGGCATGCTTCTTCCTTACTTTCCGATGCCTCGCATGGATTTTCGTGTTTCCATTCTCGCGCGGCTGCTGTTCGCGGCGCTTTGCATGCTGGCATGCACCGGCTGCGGCATGCTCGGCGCGGGCGCGTTCGGCACGGTGGTCGTGGATCCGGGCCATGGCGGATGGGATCGCGGCGGCATTGCGCGTTTTGGAATGAACGAAAAGGACCTCGCGCTCGACACCGCACGACGCCTCAAATCAGCCCTGCAGTGGCGCGGCTATCACGTCGTGACCACGCGCGACAACGACACATTCATCCCGCTCGACACGCGCGTCGCCATTTCCAATCGCACCTTCAACTCGATTTTCGTGAGCGTGCATTACAACTGGGACAGGGGCAGCTCCGGTCATGGCGTGGAGACCTACTATTGCTCGCCGCGCTCGCAGCGGCTCGCGTCAAACGTCCAGCGCAGCCTTGCCCGCGCCTATCCGACGAGCAATCGCGGCGTGAAGCGCGGCTGCTGGATCCGCGTGCTGCGCAAAAACACGCGGCCGGCCATCCTCGTCGAGTGCGGCTTCGACTCGAATCCCACCGAGAACGCGTTCCTCCAGACCGGCTCCGGGCGCCAGCGTATCGCCGACGCCATCGCGCGCGGCATCGCGGGCCACTAGTCTGAAGCGACATTCAGCAGTTTTACATTGTAGCGGCGCTCTATGAGCGTCGCTGATTTCAGCGGTCGCAAACCGCCGCTACAGGAAACAGCGTGCCTTCAGAGCCGTCGCGGTAGGGGGAGGCGTCCCGCCGAGCCGCCTTGCTCGCTCGCGGCTCACCCGGAGGGTTCGCCCTACCCTATCTGTGGTTTCCTGCCTGAATGTGTCGCTTCGACCTAGTCGTCCGCCTTGGTGGTGGTGACAGCCGGCGGCGGCGCGCCGAATTTCGCGCGCATCGGCACGAGTTGCACCATCCACTTCGGATTGTTGCCCGCGAGTGAGATCGCGTAATCGAGCGAATTCATATCGCCGAGCTTGATGAGCGCCTGGATGTATTCGTCGAGCGTGACCGTGCTCCACGGCGTGATGGCGCGCACGTCGGGCTCCGAAAAATACCAGCGGCCGAATTTTTCCCAACCGCCGTCGCCGGTCGTCGCCAGCAGTTTCCCGCTCAGTTGCTTCATTGTCTCCATCTGCGGATTCAACGACTCGTCGTATTGCACCTGCGTGGATGTGAAGTCGGCGAGATCGGCGAGCCAGGCGGGCGCGGGGCCGGCGGGCGGCACGTCCCACATGCACACGCTGCCATCCTTCGACGCGACAAGCAGGGATTTGCCCGAAGGGCTGAAAATGGCGGTGGTGATCTCGCCTTCCGTGCGGATCGGCAGCATGACGGGGTCGCCGGTGGCCGCGTCCCACACACGGGCGGTGTGGTCCTGCGACGAGGATGCGAGGAAGCGGCCGTCGGGGCTGAAGTTCACACCGAAGACCGGCTCGGAATGCTGCAGGCGCCGCGTGATCGGCTTGCCGGTCGCGGCGTCCCACACGCGGGCGGTGTGGTCCGAGGAGGCCGTGGCGAAGCGCGTGCCGTCGTGATTGAAGACGGCCTTGTGAATCCAATATCCGTGCTGTGCGGGTTCGCCGACCGGTTTGCCGGTTTTCGTATCCCACACGCAGGCGCTGCGGTCCGCGGAGCAGGTGAGCAGGCGCGTGCCGTCGGGGCTGTAGTCGGCAGTGTAGACGCGGTTGCCGTGATTCAACGTCAGCAGCACCTTGCCCGTCTTGAGGTCGGAAATCTCGGCCTTGTCGTCGCCGAGCGCCGTCGCGAATTGTTTCCCGTCCGGACTGAAGTTGATCGAGAACGTGTTTTTGCCTTTCGAGATTGGCGACAGCACGGGCTTCGCGGTTTCCGCGTCCCAGATGCCGCCCTCGGGCTCGGAACCCGTGGCGAGCAATTTGCCGTCGGGGCTGAAACGCACGTAGCGAATTTCCTCGGTGGACTTGATCACGTCGCCGATCGGCTTGCCGGTCTTCACGTCCCAAATGCGCGCCGTGTCGTCGTCGCAGGCGGTGGCGACGCGGGTGCCATCGGGGCTGAATTCGGCCCACAACACGCCGTCAGCGTGCTTGAGCGGTTCGCCGATCTCCGCGCCGGTGCGGGCATCCCAAATGCGCGCGGTGCCGTCCGCGGAGGACGTGATGATTTTTGCGCCATCGGGGCTGAATGCCGCATGCAGCACCGCGCCGGTGTGTCCGCGAAAACTGAGGTTGCTGCGCGTGCGCAATTCCGTGAGCAATTGGAACGCGATGGCCGTCGCGGGATTGTTTTCCGGCTGGAGACGGATGCTTTTCGCGAGCTCGCGCAGGGCCTCGGGCTTGCAGCCATCCTCGGCGAGGTTGATGGCTTGCAGGTAGGCAATGCGGGCCTCGGCGGCGGAGTCGGGCTGCGCGCTCTTCGCGCAAAGTGCGATGCTGAAGACGGCCAGGATCGTGGGGGGAAGAAAGCGATTCATGCGATGTTCAATGGGAGGCGAAGTCTTGCATCGGAGACGCGATTTGTCCATGCGCCACAGACCTGCATTACGCACCATGTCCGCAACCTGCGAATCCCGGAACCCTTCCGCGAAAAAAATGAAGCGCCAGCCCGGGTTGAAGCGGCATTCAACTGCCACGGAAGTTACAATTTCCGTAACAGCGATATGTGGCCGCCAGATCGCGCGACGCTCATGAAGCGCGCGCTGCCGCGTGAAACTTGCCGTGCGCTATGGCTTAATAGCCGCCTTCGCGATCTTCGCGCTCGTAGCCGCCGCGACTCCCGCGGTCTCCACGATCGCCGCCACCGCGATTGCCACGGTCGGGACGGCCACCGCCGCCGCCACCACGGTAATCTCCACCGCCTCCGCCGCCGAATTTTTTCTGCGGCGGGCGTTCCTCGCGGGGCCGTGCTTCGCTCACGCGTAACTGGCGGCTGTCGAGTTCCTGACCATTGAGCTGCTCGATGGCCGCGCGGGCCTCGTCGTCAGTGCCCATTGTGATGAATCCGAAGCCGCGCGAGCGGTTCGTTTCGCGGTCCATGACGATCTGGACGGATGACACCGTGCCGCATTGCTGAAAATGTCTCTCCAGGTCGGACTCGGTGGTTTGATACGGAAGGTTTGCGACGTAAAGGCGATTGCCCATGACTGCGTGTGGTGAGGGTTGGCTGGTTCGATGATCCGTTTGCGCGGCCTCTCATCTGGGGACGGTCGGCTCGCAAACTGACTCCGGTAGCAATTGAATAAAGCGCGGAGGCATTGCAAGCATAAGTTGCGGGATTCGCAACGTTCCGGAAAGTGGAGGCGAGGGGAGTCGAACCCCTGTCCTGAACGCGCATTGCGCGACCTTCTACATGCTTAGGCGGTCTTTGGTTTCGGAGTTGGACTGCGGACCGACACGCCATCCATCACCTAGCGTCCACGTTTTCGAATTCACCGGCGGTAGCGGTCGCTCCACCCTCCGGTCAGCCTGCTGCATTCGCATTCACCCCCAGCAGGCGTCAGGGCAAACACGTCACGGCAGCTTAGGCCGCGAGAGCGAGATCTTCGTAATCTGCGTTTAGTTTGTTTGATCCGATTTTTTACGAGGCCAACGAATCATCCTCGGCATGCGAGCCTGGCACTGAACGAACAGTCGAAACCAGTACGCCCCCGTTTGGGAAAACCAATATCGGCGCAGATGCAGCGGATTACAACTGGTAAATCCCCCGTCCTATTTCAAAAACTGAATCGTGAGTGGGAAGCGATAGGGCTCACGATTGCTTTCCCTCACGGCACCAATGATCGTGTAGACGAGCCATGCGATGGCCACGACGGGCAGAAGAATGAACCCGATCAGCACGAAGAACGACGCCCACGCGATCACGAAATAGATCATCCACGATATCTGGAAATTCAGCACGCGCTTGCCCACTTCGTCGAGATAGGCGCTGTCGGCGCGCTTGATGAGCCAGAGCACCAGCGGACCGATGATGCTGAGACCGGGAAAAGTTCCACCGAAGAGGCACAGCAGCGGGCTGAGATGAATCAGCAGAGCCCACGAATTGTCTTTCATGGCGGGTGGCGCTTCCGGCGGCGGTGGCGGCGGCGTGCTCGATTCCGGCGGAAGTATTTCGTCGCTCATGGCACGGAGGCTTAATTCTTCGGGGAATTTTTCGCCAGCCTAAACCGTGCCTTTTTCCGCTTCGAATTGCGCCCGCCAGAAATCCAGCCGCTCCTTGATGCGCTTCTCGAGCCCATGCTCCGTTGGCTCGTAGTAACGTTTGCCCTCTGGCAGATACGCCTGCGGCACGTAGCCGCCTTCGTAGTCGTGGCTGTATTTGTAGCCGGCGCCGTGGCCGAGTTTTTTTGCGCCCTTGTAATGCGAGTCGCGCAGATGCTCCGGCACGGCGAGCGTGCGCCCCTCCTCCACATCCTTGCTCGCGGCGCCGATGGCGACGGTGGCGCGGTTGCTCTTCGGCGCGGTGGCGATGTAAATCACCGCGTGCGCGAGGTTGAGCCGCGCCTCGGGAAGGCCGACCAATTCCACCGCCTGCGCCGCCGCCGTGGCCACGACGAGCGCATTCGAATCCGCGAGCCCCACGTCCTCGCTCGCACAAATCACCACGCGCCGCGCGATGAATCGCGGGTCCTCGCCGGCGTAGATCATCTTCGCGAGCCAGTAGATCGCCGCATCGGGATCGCTGCCGCGCATGCTCTTGATGAA
>JBOHXO010000195.1:0-10800 GCA_050737475.1 Chthoniobacterales bacterium | reverse complement strand
GTCGCAATCCCTTGAGGCTCCTTGCGCCGGATTTTTGCGGACCTTCGAGGATCGGTGCATCAACAGCCTCGATCGGAATCTCGAATTGAAATGTCGTGCCCTTGCCCACCTTCGATTCGACCCGGATGTGGCCGTGCATCAGCTCGACGAGACGATGGGAAATCACCAGCCCCAACCCGGTGCCGCCGTAGCGGCGCGTGGTGGATGCATCCACCTGGCTGAATGCCTGGAAAAGCCGATCCATGCGGTCGGCGGGGATTCCGATGCCGGTGTCCTGGACACTCACGAGTAACGTGCCCGTGCCGTCCTCGCCCGCCCGGGACAGCACCTTCACGAAGATCTCGCCCTCGTTGGTGAACTTGATGGCGTTGCCCACGAGGTTCACCAGGATTTGCCGCAGTCGCGTGACATCGCCGAGGATGGTCGGCGGCACGGCGGGATCAATCCAATGCAAGAGCTCAAGTCCCTTCTTCACCGCCTGGCCCGCAAAAAGATCGAGCGCGGATTCGACGCACTCGCGGAGGTTGACCGGTATGCGTTCCAGATCGAGCTGGCCGGATTCGATTTTGGAAAAATCGAGAATGTCGTTGATCAACCCAAGCAGCATGTCGCCGCTCGTGCGGATCGTCTCGATCAATTCCCGCTCATGCGCGGGCAGCTTCGAATCCGTGAGCAGGTCTGACATGCCGATGATCGCGTTGAGCGGCGTGCGAATCTCATGGCTCATGTTCGCAAGGAATTCCGATTTCGCCCGCGCATGCGCCTCCGCCTGCGCCCGCGCCACCTCGAGCTGCCTGTTGCGCTGCTCGAGCAATGCCGCGGCGCGGCGCGACTCATCCACATCCTGGATCACGCCGCGAAATGCCACGATCGCGCCGTTTTCGTCCCGCACCGGCACGCCGCGCGTGTGAACCCAAATCTCACGCTTCCCGGCGGTGATCAACCTCGCCTCGAAGTCGAAAGCCTCACCGGTTTTCTTCACCTCCTCGAGCAGATCGTGAATTTTCTGACGTTCGTCCGGATGATAATAGGCCACCGCCTTGTCCAGCGAAACGGACGTGCCGGGCGGTTCCTCGTGGATCGCGCAGGTGACGTCGGACCAGCTCGGTCCGCGGCCGTCGAGCGGCAACTCCCAATGCCCGAGGCGCGCGATTTGCCCCGCCTCCTCCAGCAGCGACTGCGCCACCGCCTTTTCGCGCAGGCTTTCTCGAATCGCCTGCTCCATTTCCTTGCGCTCGGTGATGTCAATCGCCGTCCCGAGAAATCCGATCACGCCATCCTCCGCGTCGCGACTCACCGTCACGGTCAGCTCGACCGTCCGCCGTGCACCGTCCTTGCAAACATACGTCCACTCGCGTGTTTCGCTGCCGCGCAACAACGGAATCGAAACGAACACGTCGAAGCCCGCCACCGTGCGCCCGAGTTCGCTCGAGAGTTCCTCCCCGCGCTGCACGACCTCGCCCTCGTCGTGAAAGACCGCCGGCGTGACCTTGCCGACCATCTCATCGGCCGCGTAGCCAAGAATCTTTTCCGCGCCCTTGCTGAAATACGTGATCACACCCGTCGTATCCGCGCTGATCACCGAGACACCCGTCGCGGAATCCAGCACGAGCCGCAGCCGCTCCTCGCTCTCCCTCAACCTCGCCTCGATGCGCTTGCGTCCGGAAATTTCCGTTTCCAATTCCCGATTGGCGCGCTGGATGTCGTGGGTCTGCCGCGTCTTCAACTGCAGGGTGCGCACCGCGGTCGTCAGCGCTCCGGCGCACAAAATGCCGAGCAGCAAAACGACGCGCGGCAGCTGCCGTTCGCCGGCGGTCAGAAACTCGGATTTCGGGAGAACCACGAACCGCCAGCTGTGATCATGAAAATCAACGACCGCTTCCGCGTTGATTGAATCATCCTTCGCCGGATTGACAGCCGGTCCGTAAATCAGGTCCTGTCCTTCAAAAACGGAAATCGAAAAATCCTCGAAACTGCGCTCGTCCAGGAGGAGCTGCATGAGATCGTGCAGACGAAATACGCCGATCAAAAACCCGTCGAACTTTCCACCCGGAAACAACGGATAGAATGCGATGAATCCCTGTCCGCCCTGTTTCAACGGCACGCTCGGCGAGACCACCAGCGCACGGTTTTCACGCGCCCACTCGAGCGACTTCGTGGCATTCCAGTGCTTCCCGCTCGTCAAATCGAGGCCGGCGACCATGGGGCTGTCCGACTCGGGCATCACCCAGCGCACATGCAGGGACGCGTCCGCCCATTCGATGGCCTGAAAAACTCTCTCGTCGTGCAAATAGGCGAGCGCGTCACTCTTCCATTCCTCGTAGGGCATGCCACCGCGTCTTTCCCAGCGGAGTCTCATCCGGTCGAGCGCGCGGAACGGCCCGTCCATGTGGATGAGCGCGCCGGCTTTGATTTCCTGCGCCACGAGGTTGGATTTCGCCCGCATCGTAATGTAGCGGTCGGCGAGGAGCGCCTGCCACAAGACCAGCGTCGCCGTGATCGTTACCACGGCCACCGGTACGGGCAGCCACGGGTCGTCGAGGAATCGCCTCCCATCCATCCGCAGCGTCGCGAGCAGGCCGGTGCTCAGGATCGCAATTCCCACCGCCGTGTGCAGGGCCATTCCCGCGAAGGGCCCCCACATATACGTCCCGGCAAGCCCGGTCAAATGGCCGCAGACGGCCATCAGGCAAAGCGCCAGCGCCAGCGAGGCGAGCAGCCAGATCGCGGGGCGCCGGAATGCGCGGAAGCCACCGACGCCCAGCAGCGCGATCGCCGTTCCGCAAAGCAGGAAACACACCGAAGTCGGCGGCGAAGCGCGGATTGAAATCTTGCCCGGCATGGCCGGCAGGTACACGAGCAACTGGTCGAAGCCAAGCTTTGCGCCGGTGAGATATTCGATGCAGAGCAGCAAGCCGGCGATTCCCACCACGCCGCCGGAAAGCATCGAAAAAATGCGCGGCAGCCCCGCAACAAAAGTAACAAGCCCCGCGCTGCAAAGCACAATGCACGTCGCTGTGAAATACTGCATCGGCGAAAAATCCGGATAAACACGCGTGAGCGCATCGTTCTGGGTGTGCCAGCCAAACATCACGATCACGCCCAAGCCCCCGACCAATATCCCGCAGATCATCGCGACCAGCCCCGCCCCCTTGGAAGCCCCGGCGGGCGAAGGGCTTTGCAGCCAGCTTCTCACGAGCCGACTCTAGCGTGGCAGCCGGAATCTACGAGCCGAATCACTTTCATTTCCGCCCGGGTTTTCGACAAAAGCGCCGCTCACGTGTAGGTCCCAAGGACTTGATGCACGCCGTCAATGGCCATGCCGCCTTCGCCGACGGCGGCGGCGCAGCGCTTCACGGAACCCGAGCGCACGTCGCCCGCGGCAAAAATCCCGGGGCGGCTCGTCTCCATCTGGCCCGGCGCGCGGCCGGCGTTTTTCCACGCGGGCGCGTCGGCCACCGCCGCACCGGTTTTCACGAATCCTTTTTCGTCGCGCAGGATTTCGGGCGGCAGCCAGTTTGCGCAGGGCTTTGCGCCGATCATGGAAAAGACCGCGGGCGTCCGCACGGTGCGGCGCTCGCCGGTCCGCGTGTCCTCCATTTCCACCTCCTGCAGCCGCGTGTCTCCGGTCATTTTGCGAATCTCGGTGCGGCAAAGAATCTCGATATTTTCCTTCGTCTCCACGCGCCGCGAGAGGTAGCTCGACATGCTTTTGGAAAGGTCGTCGCCGCGAATGACGAGGATCACATTCCTCGCGATTTCGGAGAGGAACATCGCGGCCTGGCCGGCGGAGTTTCCCCCGCCCGCGACGATCACCGTCGCATCGTGGCAGAGCGCAGCCTCCATCGCGGTCGCGGCGTAGAAAACGCCCATGCCCTCGAAATTCTCGCGGCCCTCGGCCTCGATCCGGTTGTAGTCCGCGCCGGTGGAAATGATCACGCACTTCGCGCGCAGCGTCGCCATGCAACCGTCGATGTTCAGCGCGGCGCCGTGGTCTCCGTCGGAAAATGAAAGCGAGAGTGCCTGCGACGGCGTGGAGAATTTTGCGCCGAAGCGGTAGGCCTGGAGCTGGGCGCGATACGTGAGGTCGCCGCCGCTGATGCCGGTGGGAAATCCAAAAAAGTTTTCGATGAGCGAGGACGAACCCGCCTGGCCGCCGGGCGCGTAGCTCTCGAGCACCACGGTATGCAACCCCTCGGATGCCGCATTGACCGCGGCCGAAAGTCCCGCAGGGCCGGCTCCAACAATCGCGAGATCGCAAAAAATCTCGGTCTCGTCCTCGTGCACAAGCGGGCGCAGAAGACCCGCCACCTTCGCCACCTCGCGAAGCGACGGATTGCTCAGGATCGCACCGTTGTTCGCGATCAACACCGGCAGCGCCCGGCTCTCGAGCCTCAGTTGCGCGCACAACGCCTGCCCTTCCCCGGCATCGGACGCGATGAGCCGGTGCGGAATGTGATTCTTGTCGAGGAAGTCGTGCATGCGATGCGCGATGCGGCAGCCGCTGTGCGCCACGATGCGAAGCCCGGCGAATTCGCGGTCCCGCAGCAAACGCTGCCGGCGCATGATGAATGCCTGCACGATCGGCTCGCCCACTCCGGGCAGCTCGGCCAGCGCGCGACGCAGTGCGGCGGCGGGGATTTCGAGAACTTCCGTTTCGTCCGCCCCGCTCCGTGCGCTCGCGATCGCAGAGGTGCCATTGAGCATGCTCACATCGCCGACGAAATCGCGCGGTCCGGGCTCGGCGAGCATTTGCTCCTGCCCGTCACGCGATTCGTAAACCTCGAGCGCGCCGCTCAACACCACCATCATCGGCAGATCACGCTGTCCCGCGAGGAAGGCGGTCTCGCCGCGTCGCAGCGTCCGGCGCCGGCCCAGCGGCTCCAGCAACGCAAGCTGGTGGTCGCTCAGCTTCGGAAAGGCAATGCTCTCCGTATCGCGATAGAACTGATCGTCGGTATTCTGTTCGCTGGAAGACATGTCGGTTGAGGCAATGTTCAACCCACATGCAGCAAATTCCGAGCGAGAAAATTGAACGCGCTGGCCATGGACCGTCACCAACCCAGATACTCAAGGCCCGGGATTCCCACTACTGCGCCGGGGCCGGTTCTTTCTCCTGCTTGATCGCGTTGATCAGGTCCATCGCCATGGCGAACTCGATCTCGTCCTTTGAATAGGAAGTGTATTTTTCGAGGGGAGCCAGCGCATCCTGGCCCCGCCCGAGGTGATACAAAGCCTCTCCAAGGTAGCGGTAGAGGAAATAGAAGGTCGGGAAGGACTTCGTGCCTTGCTCGGCGAGGACGCGAACGCGCTCCCAATCTTTTTGGAGCCGGGCTGCGTCGAGTTCGATTTTCAATCGAGTCAACGGGTCCTGAATCGTTTCGTTCATGAAGGCGATCCATTGTTTCGGAAGGCCGTCGGGGTCGCCGAGCACGCGGGCAAGGCGAAGTGTCCGGCCGATGGAGGCTCCGTCGGGACGCAGCCACGAATCAAAAATCGCCCGCTTCAATTCCTCCCTCGCAGTCTGCCGCGCGAGCGTTGCTTCATCCGAAAGCCCCGCCATATCGAGCGCCGTGATGGCCGAAACCACGAATCGGGGATTCAACAATTGGTCCGAACTCATCGCGCCAAGCGAGTCCTTGAGCCCGGCGACATCCCTTTTCTGGATCATGTCGGCGATCCTGACCCAGGTGGGATCAAAACCCTCGCTGGGCAGGCTCATCAACACGTCATTGATGTCGAGATGTTCGCCCGTTCGCATGGCAATTCGAATGTCCATTTTGTGGAGCGCCTTCGAAGTGAGCGGCCATTTTTTGGAATCGCGATAGATCGATGCCGCATTCAACAGGACCTGACGCTCGGCGGGATTGTCCAAATCAATCATGTCGAGAGCGAGTGGAGCCGCCTCGGCCTTGTCCGCATCGGACTGTTGGGTCTTCAGCAGAATTTCGACCAGCTTGAGCCGAAGGGAACTGTCGGCCCTGCCCGTCTCGAATCCCAACGTCAGGTCCGACCAGAAATTCGTGTCGCCGGGCACCACCTGCGACGCCGCCAGCCGGTGCAGGCGGATGCGCTGTGCGTCCGCCTGATCAATCATGCTTTGATCGTCGGTCTTCCGCACATCGTCGAAGGATGCCGGTGCCGTGAGTTCGGCCGCCGGAAACCTGCGGAGAATCTCCGCCCGCAAGGCCGCATGCATGAGCTTCCAGCGCTGCGCCGCCTTCAACTGGCGGAGCATGCTGAGCGAGACGGCAGGCTTGTGCGATGCATTGTCGGCAGTGAGGGAAAACTTCTGGAACTGGTCATACATGCGTTGCGCGGCATCGGTGTCTCCCAGCATGAGCGCCGAGATGAAGAGCCACTGCAACTGCTGCAGCTCGCCGCTCCCCATGGGCTTCCGGCCGAGCAACCGGAAGTTTTTTTCGATGGACGCGATGCTCTTGCGATTCGTCCCGAGCGCGGGAGCCAGCGACAACACGACCCGCCGGCCGTGATCGTTGAAGTCCCTGACGAGCGGATCCTTCCCGTAAAGCTCGAACCGTCCCCTCTCCATCCGGGTGCCGGCATCATACATCGCGAGGTAGAGCCAGAAGGCGCGCAGTTCCTTGTCGAGCAATGGGCTGCCGATAATCGCCTGGAAAAAATGGTCCGCTTTTTTCTGCGATGCGATCAAATCGAAGAGGCCCATCGAGGCTCCTTTCCATGCATCCACGCGCACGGAAAGTTCCTTCGAAGGGTCGGCCGCGACCAGCAGTTTCCATTTCAAAAATTCCTGCGGCGCGAGCGAAGCGCCATCATCCGTCATGTCCTTGACCAACGGATCGGAGAGGCTGGCGGGGGCGGCCAGGTCATACCAGCCCGGGCGGAATTCCTTCACCCAGCCGGCCAGGAATTTCGAAAAATCCTCCGCGCTCATCCCGTTGTCCTCGAGCTTGCGGGCCCGCGCGAGAAGGTCGTCGATCTGCGGCGAATTTTTGACCTGGGGATTTTCGGTTTCCCGCTTCAACAGCGCGCGCTCAGCGTCCGGACGCCCCTGCAATTCGTAAAGTCTGGCGAGCACGCTCACCGTATTTCCGCGATCCGACACCGCGTCGTCGAGCGCGAGAATTTTTTCGAGTTCGGCGACCGCGGGATTTCGCTGCTCCTTCAGCGAATAGGAGGCGACGCCCCAGACCCGCGCCATCCCGAAATGCACCTCGTCCTGCTGGTGATCGTTCTTCATGAACGACGAAATCACCTCGAGGCTGGCGGCGGGCCGGCCGGCATCGAGAAGCAGTGCGGCGCGCACGACTTCGCGCCGGCGCGAAAGGTCCGCGTCAGTATCCGGCACGGGCTGAACCACCAAAAGCATCTCCTCATTGCACGCGTCCGCCCGCTGCAGGAAAAAGCCGATGGTCGGCGGCGCCTCGACCGCAAGCTCGACGGCAAGGGCGGGCTCCCAGCGAGCGGCGGAGGCCAGTAAATTGAGCGTCCCGACCGCAGCGGATTTGTTCCGCGACTGCTGGCTTTTTAGAAGGTTCTGGCCGGGTTCGGACAGGTCGGAAGTCAACGGCACCGCGACCGGCTCCGGCGCAACCCCGGATGGAGAAATCCTTGCGAGCAGAGCGCTCCATGGCGCCTGCCAGGCCCCGGTCGCCTGCCAGTATTTCCTGGCCATGTCGGGATTGCGGGCGAGGGCCACGAGGGCTGCGATTTGCCGCGCGCCGGCGGCCTCATTTGCCTTCTCCGGCGAGACCTTGTCGAGGCGTTGAAGCAAGTCCAGCGCGTCGTCTGTTTTGCCGAGATGGAGATCCAACAATACCGCACGGAGCATCAGATCGCTGATGGTCTCCGAGTCGCCGATGCGGGATTTCAAGGTGAGATAATTTTTCAGCGCGTCGGCGTAACGGCCCTGCTTTTCCAGCATTCTCCCGCGATCGCGAATGGCGCTGTTTGTGAAGTCGTCCGGGAATTGCGGGTCGGCGAGGATGCCGGCGAAAACCGCTTCCGCACCGGTGAAATCGCCCGTGCGCTCGAGCCGCCGTCCGAGAACGAATTTCGCCTCGTAGTAATTTTCGTCGTCGTGCGGCAGCCTGTCGCAAAGCCCGAGAAGGAACGAAAAAACCGGGCCGGCCGCACCGGCGCCCTTCAACTTTTCCACCCATTCCGCACGCGCGGAGGCCTTCCAAAGCAACATCGAAAAATCGGCGTCGGGCGGAAACTCCGTCAGCCTTTGCAACGTGAGGTCGAGCGCGAGCGACGGCTCGGATTTATCAATGGCCGCGTCTATTTCCTTTTGAAGCGCCCCGGGGGTGGCCGCCTTGCTTTTCTGCGACGGCGGATGCTGCTTGAGGAAGGACGTGAGCTCGATGGCAAGCGTCGCGCTGAGCTTCGCAGAGCGCTGGCCCTTGCGCGCACCGGCGAGCGCTTCCGCAGCTTTCTCGCCGATGTCCACGCCGCTTTTTTCGATCATGGCCGAGACGGTCTCGAGGTCCGTGGGGGGAACCACCTCCACGCTGGCGGCAACGGCGGCGTCGGTGAACTCCGGTTTTCGCGCCGCCAATCCCTCGTATAAAGCGGGCAGCTTCGCAATGTCCCCGCCCTTGATCAAAAGCCCCGTCAGCAGCCGGACCTGATCGGGCAGCGCGGATGAATCGAGGACGATCGTGTCGTTGAGAATCCGGATGGCCTCCGCGGGCTTCGATTCGCGAAGAAGAGCGGCCGCCTGATAGCCGGACCACGCGCGGCGGTAGTCGAAGAGGGATTTGTCCGCAGCGAGGCGCGAGAAAATCGAGAGCGCCTTTTCGCGGTGTTTCTCGACGGCGTAAATCCAGGCGAGGTTGTATTCGCCCCACGCGACCCAGCGCGCTTCGATTTTTCCGCGATAGGCGGCGATGAGTGATTCCATTTTTGCCACCGCGCCGGCGTGGTCGCCGTCGTCATACTGAATGGATGCGAGCTCCATTCCGGAATAGAAAGCCGAGGCCGGGTCGTTCGGAAAATATTGCACGAGCCGCTGCAGCGCGCGCTTCCTCGCGCCGACGCCGTTCTCGCTCGGGAATCGCCGGTCGAGCAGGTCCCTCTGGCCCTCGGCCGTGGCCAGCATTGGGAATCCGTCGAGGCTGGAATCGTCGGGATCGGACGTGGTTTTAGCGGCCTGATTCGCGGGTGCCCCGGCGGCACGCCCCACGAGCAGCGGCTGCCCGAGCCAGGATTGCAGAGATCGCACGGCCGACGAGAGCGCGGCGAAATCGCCGGGCGGAACCACGCTGGCGGTGGTGCGAATGGTGACCGATGCGTCGGCCGCGCCGGGCGACACTTTCCAGCTCCCTTTTGCTGAGAGGGCGCGCGATTTCAGCGCATACGGCGCGGGCGGATCGAGCGCCTGAATCCCGGCGGGCAATGCCAGGTGCATGCTCACCTCGACCACATCGCGCCACATGAAAAAGTCCGTCTTTCGCGGCTTGTCCGTGACCGCGTCGGGCAGCATGTCGTCGCTGATCGGAAATTGAACCGCGAATTTTTCCTGCGAAGCATTCCCGACCGAGGCGATGAAAAACGCGCGGAGTTCGAATGGCTCGGCGCCCTTCATCGCAGCGGGCGGCTTCACGTCAATGACCTCGGCCGCGGGAAAAAAATTGCGGAGCGTGCCGCGCACATCGCTCACGAGGTTGTCGCGATCGAGTTCGGCGAAGCGCTGGAAATAATTCGATGCGTAGCCGCCCTCGCCCTTCCACGTCATCCAGCCCGAGATTTCGCCCTGCTCGTTTAGCGTGAGATCGAAGCGGAAGGAAATCGCACCTCCCTCGGCCACCGGTGTGCGCGCCCATTTCGAACCCTTCTCGTTGACGAGGAAAACGTCGCGGTCCCCCGAGGCCGGCGTGATCACTCCCGCTCGGCCGTATTGGATCGTGGGATCGCAAAAGAGCAGTTCGCCGGGCTTTTCCTCCACCGCCACGATTGCGTGATTGAACGGAAGATAGCTCGGGCTGCGGCGATCAACCTTCCCCTCGTGCTCGGTGTTCACCAATGCCAGGTAGGCCCGCAGGCCGCCGGCCTCGAACATCGCGCGCAGCAGGTTGGCCTTGTCCTTGCAATCGCCGTAGCCATTCGCCCAGACGTCGTTGCAATCGGCGGGTTGAAATCCGGCGAGACCGAATTCCAGCCCCGTGTAGCGCACGTCGCGCGACACCTTGCGCGTCAAAATATCAATGACCTCGCGCGGCGACTTCGCATTTTTTGTGAGTGCGGCCACTTCCGCGGCCAGCTTCGGATTCAGCTTCGAGCGCTCGCTCAGCAGCCTGCCATACCATGCGGCAAATGCGTCCCAATCCGGCAGCGTGGTGACCTCGGTGGCCGGGCCGGTTTGATCCACGGGCGCCACGTTGGACTCCCAATGCGTCGCGGCCTGCTTTTCCTGCTGCCACGTCAATCGCGTGCGGCCGTCCTTGTCGGTCTCCCTTGTGGGCTGCGGAACACCGGACCCGAGATCAATGACGTGCAGGCGGCTCGCGTAGTCTGCGGGCAGGTCAATGATGCGGCGTTTCATCACGCCCGGCCACCAGCTCCGCCAGTAAAGATTGCGCGAAAATTCCCCGGGGATGCGGCCCTTCTGCTCCTCGGTGACAATGATTGATTCCGTGATGGCGCCCGCGGAGATGTTCGGAAAAATCAGGACCAGCTCATCCTCGTCGCTGTAGAGCGAATCGTTCGCGTCGCGCTGCGGGCTTTTGATGAGCGCGGCATTCGGCTGCACCTCGAGCTGCCGGCCGTCCGGCAAAATCGTGCGCGCGAGCAGCAGGAAAATTTTCTGCTCACCGC
>JBOHXO010000194.1:0-1927 GCA_050737475.1 Chthoniobacterales bacterium | reverse complement strand
GTGGGAGAGCCGGAGCCGGAGATGTTTGCAGCGGTGGAGGCGGCGGAGCCGTGGCTGCCGACGAATCACGCCCGTTATGCGATGGGGCTTGGCACGCCGAAGCAGATCATCGAGTTGATCGCGCGCGGCGTGGACATGATGGATTGCGTGCTGCCCACGCGGCTGGCGCGCAATGGCACGGCCTTCACCGGCGACGGAACGTTGAATTTAAAAAACGCGCCATTCGCGCGCGACGCCCAGCCGATCGAGCCGGGCTGCGAATGCTACGCGTGCCGGAATTTCACCCGCGCCTATTTGCGCCACCTCATCAAGGCCGAGGAAATCCTCGGGCTGCGCCTGCTCTCGATTCACAATCTGCATTTCTACGTCGGACTCGCGCGGCGGTGCCGGACGGCGATTCTCGAGGGAAGGTTCGAGGAGTTTCGTGCGGAGGCTTGCGCCCGGCTCGAGGCCGGCACGGCCGGAGATCATCCCGCGTAAAAACAAAAACGGCGGAGTTTGCACTCCGCCGTTTTCGAAAGGAATTTTTCCGATCCTAGAGGTCGGGATCGCGCTGGTAGTCGCGCACGTAGTTGTAACGCGTCTCGAAGCCGAGCTCCGGCGGGAACTCGCTGTAGCCGCAGTGAATCCAGGGGATGTCGCTGCGATAGGGCGGGCGATAGCTGCCCTTGTAAGTCGGGAAGGGGAAGAGCGCGACCTCGTAGATGCCGTAGCCGAGGCGGGCGAGCGTGCGGCCGGTGCCGCGGACGATGCCGTAGCTCCACATGGCTGCATTGCCGTCGGAATCGTTGACCTCGGTCCACGAAGTGATCAGTTCGCTCGAGCCGAATGCGATGTTCGCGAGGCCGCGGCCCAGTTTGCGGGTCGGACCGTAATCCGAGCCCGGAGGCGACTGGATGTCGGCGAACGCCACGGAGGCGCCGATGGCGAGGGTCAAGGCGATGAGGGCGGGAAACTTCATATCTACGTGCTTTCTAAGGCGGTCAAAGCAGGAGTGGCAAGTCATTTTACTCCTGTCCGCACAGCGCGGAAAAATGGGCGCGGGCGGCACTGGCAAGGCCGGGCAGCGAATAGCCGCCTTCGAGCGTGCTGATGACGCGGCAGTCGCAAAGTTCGGCGGCGGCGTCCATCACGGCGCGGGTGAGGGTGGCGAAGTCAGCGTCGGTGAGGCGGAACTGACCGAGCGGATCGCCGATGCGCGAGTCGAAACCGGCGGAGACCAGGATCAATTGCGGCTGGAATTTGCGGACGGCGGGCAGGAAGTCGTCGAGAAACGCGCCGCCGATTTCCGTGATGCCGGCGCCGGCGTGAAAGGGACGATTGATTGTGAGGCCGGCGCCCGCGCCTTCGCCGGTTTCATTTGCCGCGCCGGTGCCGGGATACCACGGGCTTTGGTGCGTGCTGCAAAACAGCACGGTCCCATCCTCGTAGAAAATATCCTGCGTGCCGTTTCCATGGTGCACGTCCCAGTCGAGAATCGCGACGCGCTCGACGCCGTGCGCGGCCTGCGCATGCCGGGCGGCGACGGCGACATTGTTGAAAATGCAAAATCCCATCGCCTGCGTCGCGGTGGCGTGATGACCCGGCGGCCGCGCGGCGCAGAATGCATTGTCCGCATCGCCGCCGAGCACGGCATCCACCGCGGCGATCACTCCGCCTGCCGCGAGCAACGCGATGTCGCCGGAACGCCGGCACACGCTCACGTCGCCATTCGCGAGCCAGCCTGCACCTGACTTGATCGTGGTGAGGACATTCTCCACGTAGCGCGGATCCTGCGCGCGGGAAATTTCGTCGAATGTCGCGGCGCGCGGTGCGATGCGGAGCGAGTCGAAGCCGTCGAGCGCCTCGATGAGAGCGTCCATGCGCTCGGGTGCCTCGGGATGATCCCACGAGGTTTCGTGTTCCTTGTAGACCGGGTCGAGCAGCA
>JBOHXO010000193.1:0-4697 GCA_050737475.1 Chthoniobacterales bacterium | reverse complement strand
GTGGACACCACCGCCGACCCATCCGCGACTTATTATTACGAAGTCGTTGCCTTCAACGCGAACGGCAACTCCGCCGCCAGCAGCATCGTCCCGGGCACGTCCTTCCCGCTCTACGTGCCGCAGGATCTCGTCGCAGCGTGGGATTTCGACGAAAGCTCCGGCGCCGTCGCTCGCGACGTCACCGGCCACGGTTTCAACGGCGCCATCCAGGGCGAGGCCGGCCGCTCACCGGGATTTTTCAACAATGCCGCGGACTTCCATGGCACGGGCGCCGTCGCCTCGCGTGTGGTCGTTCCCGATGCCCCGGAAATGCGATTCGTCGCCGCGGAGAGTTTCACGCTTTCCGCATGGATCAAGCCCTCGGGTCTTCGTTCCTCGGACGAGGCGGTCTTCACAAAATCGCGCAACGCGGGCAATTACTACGGCCTCTGGATCAATGCCGCGAACCACTGGGCCTTTCGCGGTCCCGGTGGCGATGTGGTCGGTCCCGCCGCTGTCGCGGATTCGTGGACCCACGTGGCCATCGTGCAGGATGGCAACGCGGGCACGCGCAGCATCTACGTGAACGGCGTGCTCGGCGGCACCGGACCTGCGCAATCCGCGAATGGCTCCGGCGATTTCTGGATGGGCCAGGCCTCCGCGCCCGTCAGCGGCGCCGCGATTGATTCCTTCCCCGGCCTCGTTGACGACGTGCGGCTCTACAGGCGCGCGTTCGACGCGGATTCCATTTCGCTGCTGCCCGGTCCGCCCGTGCTGCAGGCGGAATCCTCGCAGACTCACACCGGCCAGGGAGCGCACAAATGCGTCATCTGGCCGGCGAAGTTCCCCGGCATCGAGGCGCGCAAGGGAAACGTCGTGGGCCAATACAAAATCGTCCTTCACTTCCCGGTCGCCGTTTCCGGCATCGCCGCGAGCCTCGGCCTGCAGGGAGGCGGTTCCGCGGTCGGCAGCGTGTCCTCCGTCGCCTACGATTCGACGAACAAAATTGTCACCGTCACGCTTACCGGCGTGGCCAATCTCCAGGCGTTGAACCTCCACCTCTCGGGCATCGCGCCGGGCAACGGCACCGCGGACATTCCGTTCGACATCATTTGGGGCGACGTGGACCGGGACCACCTCGTGAGCAATATCGACCTCGCGGGCGTCGTGCGAAAGCACGCGAATTTCGTCAACGACGACAACGCATTGTGTGATCTCAATGGCGACGGCAACGTGAACTCCTCCGACGACGCGATCGTCACCGCGAACCTCGGCAATCACATCGGACGGCAGACAGACACCAATCTTTCCGTCGGCGGCATCGCATCGTCCTCATCGAACGAGAACGCCACGAATGTTCCCGACGGTGCCGTTGACGGCATTTGGTTTACGCGCTGGGCCAGCCTCTGGAGCGATCCGCAATGGATCTCCGTGGATCTCGGCGAAACGTTCTCGATCCACTCCGTCTCCCTCGAATGGCAGAACGCCGCCGGCGCGACCTACCTCATCCAGGTCAGCGCCGACAACAGCAACTGGACCACCGTCTGGACCGAGGCGGCCAACAACGGCCCCGGCATCAAGACCTACACCGGCGCAAACGTGCAGGGGCGCTACGTGCGCATGTATGGCACGACGCGCACCACGCCGTTCGGTTATTCGATTTGGGATTTTCGAATCAACGGAATTTATCCCGCCGCCATCTCCGCGCCGTCCGTCACAAGCCCATCCACGCTCTCAGGCACCGTCGGCACGAGCGTGAGTTATCAAATCGCCGCGACGAATACCCCCACCAGCTTCAGCGCCGACAACCTGCCCCCCGGACTGTCCATTGACACGATCACCGGCGTGATTTCCGGCACGCCCACCGCGGCTGCCACGACGACCGCCACCCTTCACGCGACGAACGACGGCGGCACGGGAAACTTTTCCCTCTCGTGTGAAATCGCCGGACCCCCGCCGGATGCGAATCTCGCGATCAGCAAGTCGGCCGCGGCAAGTTCCTCGCAAGCCACCACGCCTCCTTCCGCCGCCACGGACGGCGATCCCGCCACGCGCTGGGCCGCCTCCGCTGCCACGTGGCCGCAATCATGGACGGTGGATCTCGGCGCGGTGCGCACGCTCTCGAAAACCGACATCAAATGGTATAGCGGCGCGACACGGGCCTACAAATACCGCGTCGAAGTTTCCACGGACGGCGCGATCTATTCCCCCGTCGTGGACAAAACCGCGAACAGGACCTTCGGCAACAACCCCGATCTTTTCACCGCCACCGCGCGCTACGTGCGGGTTACCGCCACCGGCTGTTCCGCAGGCGGAGCCATTGCATCGGCCAACGAGATTTTCGTCTTCGGCCATTAGGCCGTCTTAATAAATTATAGGACCAATAAGTCCTATTGAGTCGCGGGCACCATTGCGGCCACCGCTCACCAAAGCGTGATCGCGCACGCCAGGATCGCAATGCCGCAGACGAAACCCGCGATGGCCGCAGCGCGATAGTGGGATTGCTGCCGCAGCAGCCATGTCGTGAGATCGCGCAAAATGTAGGGCATGCCCACGAGGAAAAGCCCCGCAATGATCCACACATAAGCGAGGCACACGAGCAGCAGTCGCGAAACCTCCGGGCGCAGATACGCCGCATCGAGCAATGGCTCAGCCGCAAGCAACGCGACGATGCCCAGCGCGCGCACCGCGAGAAATTCATCCACGAACATCACAGTCAGCAGCGCACCTGCCGGCACCGCAATGGTCAGCGTGAAGCGCAGCGGCTGGAATTCGCCGAGATCCATCGTTCGCACGAGCCAGAACGCCCACACCGCGCTCCCGACCAGTAATCCGATGCCCCACTCGCGCGAACGCGGCAGGGCGCGGAGGAACGATTGCGTCGGGCCGGGCGCTGCCAGAGCCAGCCCGTGCAGCGCGATGAGCAGGATGCCGACGACGATGCCCGTGAGTTGAAGCGTGAAGGGATAAATCATTGCTGCGGCCTGGTGAGGGAAGGTGTCCCTCTCGGCGCCTTTTTAACCACGTTTCGCGCCGGGCGGGAAGAGGAGGCTGCCGGCGTCTCCCATTTTCGCGCATCGAGCGCGGCGGTCGCGGCCTCCACCTCCGCCTGTTTCTTGCTGCGGCCCGTGCCGCGCGCCAGCTCCAGTTTTTCCCAGATCACCCGGCACTCGAAACTTTTCTGGTGCTCCGGTCCTGTCTGCGTGACCACCTCGTAAACCGGTGCGTTCGGCGTGATGGCCTGGAGCAACTCCTGCAGCAGCCCCTTGGGATTGATCTCCACAGGCTTTGCTGCGATCTGGCGGAAATCCGCCGCCGTCTCGCGCAGGATGAAATCGCGCACCACATTGTAGCCGCCGTCGAGATACATCGCGCCCACGATGGACTCGAAGGCATCGGCCAGCGTCGAGGCCCGGGTGCGACCGCCGCTGGCATCCTCGCCGCGCCCCATCATCAAATGCGCGCCGAGATCGAGCGCCGCGGCATGGTTTTTCAATCCCGCCCGCGACACGATTCGGGTGCGCAGCTTGGTGAGAACGCCTTCGCTGAAGTCGGGAAAGAGCGCGTAAAGATGCTCGGTGACCACGAGTTGAAGCACCGCGTCGCCGAGGAATTCCAGCCGCTGGTTGTCGAAGGGATAATTTTTCCGCTCGAGCGAAATGCTCGAATGCGTGAGCGCCTCCGCGAGCAGCAGCGAATTCCGAAATTTGTAACCGATCCGCTCCTCCAATGGATTCATCAAGGTGCGTGGTATGGATGGCTTCGGGAGCATGTATCGTGTGGCAGGCGGCGCCGGAGCGCCCGTAAACCGTCCAATATATCGGCATCCGGGCCAAATTGGAGCGGAAAGTGGCGACCCCGATTTTGGCAGGCCAAAGCCCTCTGCCGCGCCGTTTCAAAAAATGGCAGGGCGGTTTCGACGAAACCGCCGTAGCCTTGCGCGAAATTCGAAATCCAGGGCGTGCGTTTTCGCGGCACCGAGGAATGCTCGCCCTGCCAGTGGATGGAGGTCGCATTCGCGGCGGGCGCGTTGAAGGCGCTGGTCGGGCGCGGCGGTCTGCGAGCCAGGATTCTCACCAGTGGAACGTTGCGAACGGACGCCGCGGAATAACGCCGCTTTTTGGTTGCGCGGTCATGCGAAGCTCCTACACTGCCTCTCCCGCAGTTTTCCCGACTCCGGAAAAACGCAACGCGCGGTTAGCTCAGTGGTAGAGCACTGCCTTGACACGGCAGGGGTCACAGGTTCGAACCCTGTATCGCGCACCATTTTCCATCTCGCGACTGTCCGCGACAGGAACCGCCAAATCGCGTCTGGACTCTGTATTTATGGGGTTCGGCGGCAGGTCTCCAATTTCCTCATGCGCGACTGGCTGCGACCCCAAAAGACCGTCTGCGTCTAATTTGTGTGAGTGTATGTGTGAGTATGGGTCACAGGTTCCGCCGAAGGCGGGCAACGCGAGGATGGCGTCCGAGGTCGGAAGAAGCGTGGCGTCCGTGTAGGTTTTCATCGTCAGCTTCATATCGCTGTGACGCATGAGTTCCATGACCACGCGGGGAGGGACGCCAGCGCGTTGAAGGCGACTGCAGAACGTGTGACGCAAAGAATAGAAACCAACCTTGCAGCCGGGACGACAGGCGGTAGCAATGCTCGAGCGTTTGAAGTCTCGAATCACGCTTTCCGAATTTGGAAACCGTCCAAAGAAAACGCGGGAATCGCC
>JBOHXO010000192.1:0-3032 GCA_050737475.1 Chthoniobacterales bacterium | reverse complement strand
GACAAGGACGGCATGAATTTCGCCTATATCCACACATTCGCCATGGCCGACGGCTACAATTGCCAGGCCGGCCTCGTGGAATCCAACGGCTGGCTCGTCGGCGTGGCGGCCTATGGCGGCGCTCACGACGAGGGCACCATCTTTCGCCTCAAGACGGACGGCACTGGCTTCGAAGTCATGCACGATTTCGAGGATCCGCCGGCTCTCGATCTTCCGTTTGCGGCGCTCACCAATGGGGGCGACGGATTTCTTTATGGGACAACCTACTCGGGAGGAACAGGCGGCTTCGGCGGGGTATTTCGTGTCGCGCCCGACGGCAGCGGATTCAAGGCTCTCGTCGATTTCGTAGGCCCGAACGGCAAGAGCCCGTATGCCAGCCTCACGCGCATCGGGCGCGGAAAATTCCTCGGCGCCACGCAGAACAACACCGTGACCGATGGCGGCCTGATCTACCGCCTCGCGATGTATCCCGACATCCCCACCGTCGCCGTCAAAGGCAAAAAGAAACTCACCACCTCGAAGCCGTCGCTCACCCTCAAAGGCACCGCGACCAATGCCGCGAAGGTCGAGATCAAAGTCGGCAAGGGCAAATACAAACGCGCGAAGGGCACCGCGAACTGGAGCTTCAAGCTCAAGCTCAAGCCTGGAAAAAATACGATCACCGTCATCGCCCACGGCCCCGGCGGCGACTCCACGCCAGCCAGGCTCACCATCACCCGCAAATAGCCCATGAAATCACCATTCGCCCTCCTCGCCGCTCTCGGACTCGCCACCACCGCTCACGCCGCCAGCTTCCAGAACGGCCAGGCCGCAGACGCCGTCCTCGGCCAGCCCGACTTCACGACCGACACATCCGTCGCCGGCCAGCCCAACCGGTTCAGCAATGCCGAAGGCGTCGCCTGGGACCCCGCCACTGGCAAGGTGTTCGTCGCCGATGCCTTCAACAACCGCGTGCTGCGCTTCTCCAGCGCCGCCGCCGCGCAGGTCGGCGCGTTCCCCGAGGCCGTCTTCGGCCAGCAGAACTTCTCCGCCCATGCCGCCAATCAGGGCGGCGCCAGCCCCACGGCCAGCACCCTCAATTTTCCCTTCGACCTCTGCGTGGACGGACTGGGGCGACTCTGGGTCGCCGACCTGACCAACAACCGCGTGCTGGGCTTCTACCTCGCCTCCTACCTCACCAATGACCCACCCGCCGACATCGTGCTCGGCCAGGCAAGCTTCACCACGGCCACCGCCGGCACGACCGCAGCCACGATGAAGTTTCCCGGCGGCGTGAGCGTCGGGCCGGGCGACACGCTCTGGGTCGCCGATACGGCCAACAACCGCGTGCTGCGCTTCGACAATATCACAAACAAGACAGTGCCCGCGACCGCCAATGGCGTGCTCGGCCAGCCCGATTTCACCACGGCCACCGCGGGCAACACGCAAGGCACGTTGCGATTTCCCTACGCGTTGTGGGCCGATACCGCCGGACGCCTCTGGGTTTCCGACACAGATAACTATCGCGTGCTGCGCTTCGACGACGCCGCCACGAAGGTCGCGCCAGCGACCGCCGACGGCGTGCTCGGCCAGCCCGACTTCACCGCGAATGCGGTCGGATCGGGAGCCGCGCAGATGAGCGACAACTACGGCATCTGCCTCGACGCGGCCGGCACGCTGTGGGTGAGCGATTACAGCAACAGGCGCGTGGTGGGTTTCCCCTCGCCCGCCACCCTGCCCAACGGCTCGGCAGCCACCCTGGTGCTCGGCGAGCCCGACTTCGCCACCACCACCGGCGGCCACACCGCGCGGCTGATCAGCGGCCCGTCCCAGGTCGCCCCCGGCCCCGGCGGCAGCCTGTTCGTCGTTGATTACGGCAACTGCCGCGTGCTGCGTTTCAGCCCCGCCGCCGCGCCCGCACCCACGCCAAGGGTCGCAGTCTCCGGCAAAAAAAAGCTCACCACCATCAAGGCAAAACTCGCCTTCAAAGGCACCGCCACCAACGCGGCCCGAGTCGAGGTCAAGGTCGGCAGCGCTGCCTACAAACCCGCCGCGGGCGCGGCAAGCTGGAGATTCACCGCGAAACTCCCTCCCGGCAAAACCACGATCCTCGTCCGTGCAGTCAGTTCGACCGGCGCGACCTCCGCCCCCGTGAAAATCACCGTGACCCGGTCCTGATGGCCGGGCGCCTTGCAATGGGGCCGCGGAGCGCGTGGCTGGCCGCTCTTCCGTCGCAAGGCTCTCCGCGCCACATGCCGGAAGACACGCTCCGCGAAAATAACGTTTGCCGCGACGGAGAGATCATTTGATGGTTCGCCGGATTATATGGAAAAGCACGCGATCATTGTTGCCCTGGCGCTCACTTCGATTCTCGCGCCGGTTTTCGGACAGACCGCCACGTATCTCGACAGCTTTGGATCGGCGGGGGGCGGAGACGGGCAATTTACGACGATATTCGACACCGGATATTACCCCTCGAGCAGCGCTCTCTTTGTGTCGGACTTCGATGCTTCCCGGCAGCAACGATTCAGCAGCACCGGAACCTTTCAGATCAAATGGGGAAGCGCCGGCGCGGGCAACGGGCAATTCAATCTCCCGCGAGGCATCTACGTCCGGTCCGATACCGGGGAGGTGCTCGTCGCCGACGGTGGAAACAGCCGCATTCAGCGCTTCGATCTCAATGGCGCGTATCAATCGAAATTCGGCGCGGCGGGCGCTGGAAATGGCCAGTTCGACACCCCGAGCGATGTCACCGTCAATCAATCCACGGGCGAGATTTACGTCGCCGATTTCGGGAACAATCGCATCCAGCGCTTCAACAACGCCGGCGGATATCTGGGCCAATGGGGGGCCTTGGGGGACGGACCGGGCGAACTCAATGGCCCCGTTTCGATCGCGATCAATCAGACGACCGGCCAGGTTTACGTGACCGAGTTTTTCAATAGCCGCGTTCAGCGTTTCAGTGCGGCCGGCGGCTACGAAACCATGTGGGGATCGTCCGGCCCGGGGAACGGCCAGTTTTCCTTCATCCGTGGCATTGACGTGGACTCTTC
>JBOHXO010000191.1:0-4698 GCA_050737475.1 Chthoniobacterales bacterium | reverse complement strand
GATCAGAACCGCGCCGCGGCGAACGAGTGGTTCGACAAATGGTTCGCCACGGAAGGCACGATGAAGGCTGGAACTCCGAACATGGTCACGGGCAGTCCCGGATTCATCAAGGTGATACAGGCCGCGTTCAAGCTGCAGCCGGATGTGATCTTCATCATTTCGGACGCTTCGTTCGAACGCGGATCGTCGAGCTTCGGTGAAAAAATTCCGTGGCCCGAGGTGAGTGATGCGATGCGCGAATTGCAGAAATCCGTGCCCGAGCCGGTGAAGATCAATTTCATCGGCGTGGGCCTGAAGCCGGATAGCGAGAGCGGCATGCGCCGCGTGATGGGCAGCAGCGGTGGCGGCGGAAAGTTTCGCGAACTGCGCTAAACCCGCTCAGGGTTTTTGGAAGTGCAGGATCGGGTCGCGCAGGCACGAGCCGACGTCCTCCTCAATCACGCGATAGCCGAGGTCGGCGAGCATGGCGGCAGTGCGTGCGGCGCCTGCGTCGTGCCAGCGGCCGGGGCTCGGCTTATCGTTCGCATCCGGTCGGATGGGCGCGCGGCGGTGCTTGCGCTCGATGTGGAGGAAAACCTTTTTCAGCAACCGGTAGGAGAGGCGGTTGTTTGGAATGACATTGTCCCACAGGCTGCCGGCATCAATGCGTGAGATCGCGTCGTTGAACTTCGCGTAGTCGCCGACCATCCAGAAACAATGCGCGCCGCTGCGCAGTTTCGGCAGGAGGTTTTGCGCGTAGGCTGTGATGCCATCGAACGACACGTGGCACAGGCAGCCGAATGAAAACACATAGTCGAGATGATCCTCCGGCAGCATCGAGCACGAGAAATCCCCGACCTGGTGGTAGTGGAGGTTTTTCGGATGCCCGAGGTATTCGTGAATGCGATTGTGCTCCGCGGAAAGCGCGTCGAGCGCCCACACTTCCTTCGCGCCGAGCAGCGCACGGGTCCACGCTCCGCGACCGGGGCCGATCTCGAGCGCGACGGTTTCGGGAGTAATGTAGGGCTTGATGCAGGCGAGATACGTTGCGAAAAGCCCGCTGACGAATCCCATGCCCGGATAAGTGACGCCGGGTCGGCGTGGATCGAGCGGATCGCCTTCGTAGTAGCCGCCCTTCCAGAGCGACTCGAAGGATTTGAGTTCTGCGGAAAAATCGCCGGCCATTGCGAGCCATAGTGCATGGCTCCCGCGGTGAGGGCGAGTGCGCTATTTGCCGAGGAAATCGGGATTGAGTTTTTTCAGCGCGGGCAGCGTGAAGAGGCCGTCCTTGCGAATCAATTTTCCGTCGAACCAGATTTCGCCACTGCCGTAGTCGGGACGCTGGATGTTCACCATGTCCCAATGGATGCGGCTCTTGTTGCCGTTGCCGCCGACCGAGTAGGCCTGGCCCGGCGTGAAGTGGAACGAGCCGGCGATTTTTTCGTCGAAGAGAATGTCGCGCATCGGGTGCAGGATGTGCGGATTGAAACCGATTGCGAACTCGCCGATGTAGCGCGCGCCGGCGTCGCTATCGAGGATGCGGTTCAGCGCCTCCGTGTTGCTGCCGGTTGCGTCCACGACCTTGCCCTTCGCGAAGGCGAGGCGGATGTTTTCGAACGCGATGCCCTGGTAGATCGTGGGTGCGTTGAACGTGACCTCGCCCTCGACGCTGTCGCGAACGGGCGCCGTGAAGACCTCGCCGTCGGGAATGTTGCGGTCGCCGCCGCACGTGACCGCGCCGATTCCCTTGATGCTGAAACGCAGGTCCGTGCCCGGGCCCTTGATGTGCACCTTGTCGGTGCGATCCATCAGGTCCTTCAACGCATTCATGCCGGGAGTCATGCGCGAGTAGTCGAGCGTGCAGACCTTGAAATAAAATTCCTCGAACGCCTCGGTGCTCTTCTGCCCCTGTTGCGCCATGGCGGGCGTCGGCCAGCGGAGCACGACCCACTTCGTGCGGTTGATGCGCCAGTCGAGCACGGGTCGCATTTTTCCCATCAGGAGTTGCATGCGGTCCTCCGGCACGTCGGACATTTCGGTGATATTGTGACTGCCGCGCACGGCGATGTAGGCGTCCATCTTTTTCATACGCGCGAGTTCGACCGCGCTGCTGATGTCGAGCTGTGGCGCGTCGGCATGCATGGCGAGCTCGCGACTGATGCGTGCGTGATGAATCTGCACGAAGGGCAGGGCTTTTGCCGCCCGCACCGCGCGGACGAGCGTGACGACGAATTCGTCCGGAATGTCGAAGGCGTCAATGAGCACCTTCTCGCCGGGCTTCAGCGCGGTCGAGTGGCGGATGAGAACGCGGGCGAGGTCGTCGTAGCGTGAGTCGTGCATGGGCTTGCACAGACATTACCGCGGCCTCCGTCGCGGACAAGTGCCTACGGGGTGTTTTTTGCAGATGCCGCCGCTTCGTCGGGCTCCTGCACAGGCTCTTTCTTGAGGCGCACACGGGTCACACGGCGCAAATCCGCGTCAATGACCGTGGCGATCCAGTCGCCGATGCGGGTGCTCTCGCCCTTTGAGGGAAGGTGGCCGAGCACGGAGGTGATGTAGCCGCCGATGGTGGCGACCTCGGCGTTGTCGAATTCGTGGTCGAGCTTGCTCTCGAGTTCGTAAAGCGCGTGCGTGCCCTCGACCTCGAACTCGGCTTCGTTGATGTGCTGGTATTCCTCCTCGGCGGTATCGAATTCGTCCTGGATCGAACCGACGAGTTCCTCGATCACGTTGTCGAGCGTGACGATGCCGACCGCGCCGCCGTATTCGTCCACAGCGACCGCGAGGTGCGCGTGCTTCGTGAGGAACAGGCGCAGCAATTTCTCGAGCGGCATCATTTCGGAAACGTGCAGCAGCTCGCGGCGGATGGAGTCGAGATCCTTGCTGCCGGAGTGGACGAGGGCGAGCAGGTCCTTGATGTGGACGAGCCCGAACGCATCGTCGAGGTGCTCGCGGCAAAGCGGGAAGCGCGTGTGCCGCGATTCGATGGCCGTGGCGAGCTGCCGCTCGAACGATTCCTCGACATCGAGGTAAATGACTTCGCCGCGCGGCGTCATGATGTCGCGCACGATGCGGCGTTTGAGGTCGAGCGCGTTGATGGAGATTTCCTTGCCGAGCGTGGAGACCTCGTCGGATTTTTCGCTCTCCGAGAGGATGAGGCGCAACTCCTCCTCGCTGTGCGTGAGTTCCGATTCGTTGCACGGCTGGATCTTGAGAACACGGCGGATGAATTCCGTCGCGAAGCCGTTGAGCAGCCAGATGAAAGGGCGGAAGACCGAGTAGAACAGCGTGAGCGGCGCGGCGACGGCGAGGCTCGTGGGGGCGGCCTTGCGGATGGCGACGGTTTTTGGAACCTGCTCGCCAAAGACGATGTGCAGCACCGTGATGAGTGTGAACGCGATTGCGAAGGAAACGCCATGGACGATCGCGGGCGAGGTGACGCCGATCTTGAAGAAGAAGGGCTGGACCATCGTCGCAAGATACGGTTCGCCAAGCCACCCGAGGCCGAGGCTGGCGAGGGTGATGCCGAGTTGCGAAGCGGAGAGGTAGGCATCGAGATGCTGCGTGGCGTGGCGGGCCGTGCGGGCTCCGCGGGCGCCATCATCCACGAGGGCCTCGAGCTGGCTGGCGCGGACCTTGACGAGGGCGAATTCCGCCGCGACGAAAAAGCCGTTCAGCAGCACGAGCAGCAGGATGGCGAGCAGCTTGAGCGCGATCATGCCCGGCGATTCCCAATCCCTGGTGATCGTTTCAGCCCCCTCGGCTACCGCAAAAATAATCGGAAACGTCTGCATTCCATCTTTCGGGCGGCGTATCAGTCCGCGCCGAAATCCCTATTGTTTTTCGTAAACGCCCTTGTCGCGGCGCTTGAGAATTTGGAAGCCGGCGCTCCTGGCGTCGGAGATCGAAAGCGGTTTGGTGAGCCGGGGGGTGTTCACGGTGGAGACGATTTTACGGACGGGTTTCCTGCAAAGCGGGCAGGCCTTCAACGGCGCACGGCTCGCGGGACGGCGCAACTCGAAGCGGCCGTCGCAAATTTTGCAATCCCCGTCGAGGGGTTCGTATTCGTAAATCGGCATGGGTGTTGTGCTCCCCGGCCGAAAGCATGCCAGACGCTCCCGCCGGGAGCGAGTCCGGTATTCCGCTGCTGTTACCAGCTCGACTTCGTGACGCCGGGGATGAGGCCGGCGGTGGCGAGTTCGCGGAATGTAATGCGGGAAATTTGGAAACGGCGCAGGAAAGCGCGGCGGCGGCCAGTGATTTTGCAGCGGTTCGTGAGGCGGGTGGGGCTTGCGTCGCGAGGAAGCTGCGAGAGCCCGACGTAGTCGCCACGGGCTTTCAGTTCAGCACGGAGGGCGGCGTATTTCGCCACAGTCTTCCGCTTGCGCTTGTCGCGTTCGAGCCAGGATGTCTTAGCCATAAGGGACCGGAAATAGTGCATGATTTCCGCGGAAGGGCAAGCGGAAATTCATTTCTTCAGGGATCGGGCTCCGCCGGAAGGGCCACTGTCGTGTCCTCCGCGGGCAGTGGCGGACGGAGTTCGCTGTGCACGATCGGGCCGCCGGCCTGGGCGATCCAGCCGCCAATGGCGATGCAGGCGACGGCGGCGAGGAGGGTGGTTGCCGAGAGCGGGAGGGCGGAACGCGGCCACTTGAAAGGAGCGACCAATGCGGCGAGCGCGATGGCGGCGAGCACGTAATAGGCCGGCATGCCTTTGTC